>CAZVTL010000041.1:0-20891 GCA_964630075.1 uncultured Tangfeifania sp. | reverse complement strand
GCCCACGTCGACCATGGCAAAACAACGCTGGTAGACAAGATGATCCTTCATTTAAACATCTTTCGTTCCAACCAGAATCCGGGTGAATTAATCCTGGACAGTAACGACCTGGAACGTGAAAGAGGGATTACCATCCTGGCAAAAAACGTATCGGTGGTGTACAAGGGAATCAAGATAAACATCATAGATACCCCGGGTCACTCTGACTTTGGCGGAGAGGTAGAAAGGGTGCTCAACATGGCTGACGGTGTTTTGCTGCTGGTAGATGCCTTCGAAGGTACGATGCCCCAGACCCGTTTTGTCCTCCAGAAAGCAATTGAATTGGGACTCAAACCCATTGTAGTAGTCAATAAGGTCGACAAGCCCAATTGCCGTCCGGATGTCGTGCACGAACAGGTATTTGAATTGATGTACAGTCTGGATGCTTCAGAAGATCAACTCGATTTTCCAACCATCTACGGTTCAGCCAAGCAGAACTGGATGAGCACAGACTGGAAGACGCCAACCGATTCCATTGAACCGCTTTTTGATGCCATCCTGGAACACATCCCCGCCCCTCCTGAAAACGAAGGAACTCCCCAAATGCTGATCACCTCCCTGGATTATTCCAAATACATCGGTCGGATAGCCATTGGCAGAATCCACAGAGGAGAGGTAAAAGAGGGCATGAATGTATCACTTGTGAAGCGGGACGGTACCATTACCCGCTCCAAAATAAAAGAGTTGCACGTCTTCACTGGCCTGGGCCGCGAAAAAGTTGCCACTGCACTCAATGGTGACATCTGTGCGCTGGTAGGTATCGATGATTTTGAAATTGGAGATACCATCTGCGACTATGAAAATCCTGAAGCACTGGATCCAATCGATGTCGATGAACCAACCATGAGTATGTTGTTCACCATCAACAACTCTCCATTCTATGGGAAAGAGGGTAAGTTTGTTACCAGCCGTCATATCCATGAACGCCTCGAGCGGGAACTGGAGAAAAACCTGGCACTGCGCGTGGAACCTACAGATTCGGCTGATTCATGGAATGTGAACGGTCGTGGTGTACTCCATCTTTCGGTGCTTATCGAAACGATGCGACGCGAAGGGTATGAATTGCAGGTTGGTCAGCCACAGGTTTTGTATAAGGAGATTCATGGCGAACGACATGAGCCGATCGAACTGCTGGACATCGACCTGCCCGCTGAGATGGCCGGTACCGCCATCGACTTCGTGACCCGCCGCAAGGGAGAGATGATCAACATGGAGCACAAGGGCGACCGCACCCACCTCGAATTCCATGTACCCTCCAGGGGTATCATTGGTCTGCGTACCAATCTGCTTACGGCCACACAAGGTGAAGCAGTCATGTCACACAGGTTCCTCCATTACGACAAATTCAAGGGGCCAATTGAGACCCGGGTCAATGGTTCGTTGATTGCGATGGAAACCGGAACCGCATTTGCCTATTCTTTGGGTAAACTGCAGGACCGTGGTCGCTATTTTATTGAACCACAGGATGATATTTACGAAGGACAGGTTTGCGGCGAAAACAACCGTGAAGGCGACCTGGTACTCAATCTGACGAAACCCAAGAAGCTCACCAACATGCGCGCCTCAGGTTCTGATGACAAAATCAGGTTGACACCAGCCACCAAATTTAGTCTTGAAGAAGCACTCGAATACATCCAAAAAGATGAATATGTAGAGGTTACGCCAAAATCGATCAGGTTGAGAAAAATAAAATTGAGCGAAATTGAGCGCAAAAGATCATCAAAAGTCTAGCAAACCCTTTGGGGAAACTTCCATATCAAGAGACCCGATTCCTGCCAAGGAGTCGGGTCTCTGTTTTTGTTCGCAAAATAGCTACTATACTAATTGACTATCAATTTATAAGTCTTGTCAACACCTTTTAACCGTACCAGGTAGGTTCCACTTTCAAGTGACAGGTCTATGGTTTTTGTACCCACAAATGATTCAATAAGGGACAAAACTGTTCTTCCTTGCAAATCACAAATAACGATCCCATCTACCTTTAACTGGCCACTGTTTACTGTCAGCTTACTGGTGGCTGGATTCGGGTAGATATTTAGATTCGCCCATTCCAAATTGCCTGCCGAGGTAACCAGTGATATCACAATATCCCTGGTTCCAAAGACGCCTGAACCATCAACTGCTGTGGCCTTCACCTTGACAGATCCATTGGATATCGCGGTGAGAAGCCCCTTTGTATCTATGGTAGCAACCAGTTGATTGTCAACGCTCCATTTGACCGTACTATCTGCCAAAGCAGGAATTACCGTGGCATAAAACTGCAAGGTAGTACCCTTCCCCTTTATTTCATTCACCTCGCCTGCACTTTTTACCGTCAGGGAAGTTGCCAAAGGCGGCCGGTTTGCAATCAAACGGATAAAATCAACAGAAACCGTCCCGGATACTGAGCTATTCACAGGGTCTAACCGGAAATAGTTTATTTTAGAACCAGGAATCCATTTCGGATTTGTGGTCAAATCCACAAAAACATCCCTGAATTCATTGTCATTGGGGTTCAGCGGAAAACCGACAGAGGTGAAACCACCCCCAGATGCGGAATCGAAAAAAATGTAAAAAGATCCCGCCGAATCGCTGGTCTCATTTTTCAACCTCAGCCAGAGATACCTGAGACCATTGGTATTCCAGCTTTCCACAAAAACCGGTCCGGAAACATAGGGATCGGGACCAGATATATTGAATACCAGTTTGTCCTCCGCATTGGATACACTGCCGGAATGGGTACTGGTCCACCCTTCCGTTGAACCGGTAAATTCCCAGCCATTCTTTTGAGGGATATCTGTGATGTTGATTGTTTTGGAACCTGAGATTCCAGTACCATCTTTGGCTGTTGCCTTGATGGTCACTGTGCCGGTTTTCAAAGCAGTAAGAATTCCTTTGCCATCGATGGTAGCCAGGCCGGGCGAATCAACCGACCAGTCGACCAGATTTTTGGCAACGGAAGGAAAAACAGTTGTTACCATTTGCAGCGTGTTTCCTATGCCATTGAGCGTTGATACTTCTCCTGCACTTCGTACCAGAATGGAAGTTATCAGTGGATTGGATGCCTGAATCTGGTAAATTTTTGATCGTATCTCGCTGACGGTACCGACAATTAAATAGTATTCATACTCATATACAGAGTTTTTATTCAGGACCTCCTTTTTAACCGGGGCAATATAGGAGGTGGATCCGCTGGTTGCTTCTCCTCCAGGCTGACCGGCCATACCTGCAATAAAATTTTTGCACAGAGGATTGTAAACCCCCAGGCCCCACTTGTTGTCATCAACATAGGCCATCCAGTTTTCTGCTACTGTTTCGTTGAGATACCTTCCCCAAAATCCGCTCGACAGGTAGACCGTAACCGGATTACTCACCGGTGCATTTGTAAAAGGAGCATCACCAAAGTAAGTATACAGGTTTTTTAAAGCCGAAATAGGATATACTGCCGGCAGTTCCTGATCATTTGCAACTCCTTCTGCATAGATGTTGTCGGTGCGAAGACAAGTTATTTTGTTACGAACCGTAAGCACATTGCCTGAAAGGGTGGTCCACTGTTCCATTTCAGCCTCGGCAGGCTTATTGTTCATATCCCACAGCATTGGAATGCACTTTACGTAAAGCGTATTGCCATTTTTTTGAATGTCTAGAATTTTAGCCCTGTTGCGATAGGCATCCCCAACCTGGATCGGATTCCAGCTCCATGGCGACCAGTTGGGGGATTGCCCTTCTGACTTTCGGTCCAAACTTTTTCCCGCATAATAGGATTGCTGGATGTACCTCCCTTCATCCGCGATATTGACAATACTTCTGTTCGAACCAGACACTGACAACCACGAGATGGCTCCTCCCCTTGTCACGTCAAGTTTAAGGGTAAGAACGCCATTGTCCAGGATTGGATCTGGCGCTTCGTTCGCCGCCGATATGACCTGACTTTTTAAACCAGGTGAAAAGAGACTCAAACAGAGGATGATACCGCAGACGATTTTCAACCTGTTAAAATTCAGCATCCTTTGGGCTTGGTTCAATTTGGCATGATGTTGCATCTTGACAATGTCTGGTGAACTGTTCATGGACTTTTTTGATGTACCATTCGTTTCGCTTTTCTACCGGAGTTTATTGTAAAACTTGCGGAAGAGACTGGATGCTCACCGGACCAAACAATCCGGAAGGTTGCAGCGGATCTTGCGGTTTGAAAGGATTTACCGGACACCAGGTTTGACGCTGCGCTGCTGGCAGTCTGCTGTCTCCGATCAACCGGTTGACCCAGGTATTCACCACTTCGATCTTCAGTTCATTCTCTCCCTGTTTGACCAGGTTTGTAAGGTCGAGCTGATAGGGCACCGTCCAAACTCCCCCGGCGTAACTGCCATTTAGCATGACTTTGGCCATGGCGGTCAGATTTCCCAGGTTGATGATCACTTTTGTATTCGCCGGGATTTGTGCAAGGGTAAATTTACAGCTGTAGGTGGCAGTTCCTGAATAATATTTGATTCGTTCATCCGCAAAGGTAGTCCAATCCTTCAGGGATTCGAAAACGACAGTCTCCTCCGGACCTCTTTGCGAGGGATTGAAGTTGACATTCCAAGGACCTTTCAAATCAACTATTGGGGTTGGCTTTGGGTAATTGATCTCGGCACCACCGGCTTGTGCCTTTGCTGCGGGTTTTCTGAATACCAGAAACACACTCTCGTAAGGTTCCAGCTTCAAAGGTACCATGGTAGCATTTTCCTGCTGCTTGTAAGCCGGAAGGTTCCGCATGTAGCCTGTCGTGGCTTCCCAAAGCTCAGGCTGCAACCCTTTTACCCTGAATTCAGGATGGATTATTTTGGTTTCAGCCGTCTGGTTGGAGACAAAATAAAGCTCAGCACCAGCCAATGTGCGGTGTCCGTAGTGAATCGAGCGATCTTCGGGCAATTGGCAATCAGGTACACAATTGATCAATGCAAATGCCTCACGCATGCCCATCCCGTTAAGGACCATTCCTTTACCAACTTTTCCTGCCTTCACATTCACGCCATCCACCTCTCCCCAAAGTTCAGCAGCCATTGTCTGGAGCCGCTGGTCGGCCTCCGGCTGATTCTGCAGGCTGGGAGAACGTTTGGGTGCGGGGCCCAGGATCACAGCTCCGTCATTGACCAACTGCTTTATTTTTGCAAGAAGTTCAGGGCGCATGGTTTCCAGCTTTGGCAGAACCAGGATCCGATATTGGGTTCCATGCGGAAGTGTGATCAGTCCGTTGTTAACAGTCATATATTTTTCGATGACCTCAGCATTCATATAGTCGAACTGATAGCCTACTGGAAGTGCAGGATCAGTAACTCCAGTCATTTTGGGGGCATCTTCGCCGATAAAATAGGCTGCATCAGCCACATTCAATCCCTGCTGGAGCATGAAATTGGTCCTTTTCAGGTACTGCGTATAGGTATCCATCTGCGAAAACCAGGTGTTTTTCCGATTGAACTCATTGCCAAACCAGGCATTCATTCCTGGGTTCTTCTCCTCGTAAGCTTGCGTAATATAGACGTGCAACAGTGTATTGTTGATTCCCTCGGCAAAGAAGCGGTCGCCGCGCTGTTTGATGGTTCCAGGGTACCTGCTGAAGGGCTGGCCCGCACAAGTATTTGATTCAGCTGAGATTTTTGTTTTGCCGTAGATATGTCCGCAGGAAGTTGCTGCACGGTTTTCAATGTCTCCAAGCTCTCCTTCACTCCAGAACTCACCTCCGATCTCATCCGATTGACCACCGTACATCAGAAACTCGCCGGGGAATCCCCAATGACCGTAATTTTCAAGCCAGGTCTTCAATCCATGCTTGTGACTTACTTCTCTTAGTCCTCCCACATAGTCATAGGCAACCTTGTCCGCCACCATCCGACGCAAATCCCAAAGGAAGCGGTCAGATTCCAGTTGACTGTTGACCACCTTCCCCTGGTAAACAGGAAGGAATGGCGTTGGATCATATCCGTATTTTTTATTGAACTCTTCGATGAAACCATCCGTGAAATTCTGTCCGCCCGTTTCATAGCTATCCTGAACCACCACTTTAAAGCTCTTCCTATCGGCCTCAGGGATACGCTTCAGAATTTCACCCATGTGACCATAGAAATGTTTCTCTGCATGTTTTTTACTCATCTTATCCACCTCGTAACCGGTCGCTTCGGGTGATGCCGGACTGTTAACCGTACCCGTTGGAGTCATGCCTGTTCGGAGAATAATCCACTCTCCTTCCGGAACATCCCAATTAAGAATACCGTCTTCTGTAAGATTTTTTGAAATATCGATAACACCTGAAGCATCAATCACTGTTGATTTGTCATCTGTTTCGGCTTGTTGCGGCCACTGATAATCCTTCCAGTACGGCAGTGGTGTGGGATGCATTTTGGCAAGGGTCTTTTCTGCATAACGCTCCACACGCGGTGCAGCAGAGATGACAACTTCAGAGAGTCCGCTGTTGGGTTTGGTATTTTTAATCGTCAGGCGGAAATTTCTAGCCGTAGTTGCCGGAAACGATACCACTACCGGGGCATAGGGATCAAACCCTACATTCAGTCCAGGATTTGAACGGTTGATCTGAAATTCAGAGAGGGTGCGGAAACCTCCATTGGCCTCTTTCACCTGGAATAGCGCCATGACAAGCATGGGCTGCTCCAGGGATCTTACAGAGAGACTCTGGGCTGTAAACGGCTCCTTAGCTTCAAAATCAATTGTAAATTCTCCTCCTGCGGGGAATAGGACACCTGTTTTCTTGTCTCCGTCACAAATTCCAGAAAGTCCGGCAACGGTGGGTACCGCAGCAAATTTGCCGTTTTGGCTGTTCAAGACCAGTTGGTCATTCCTGGGCCTGGGATAGGCAATTACCTTAACATCCTGAAAAATTTCGATTGGCTTTTCAAGTTTTTGAGATAGTTTCAGCGGTCCCTTTACAGCAGTCTCCGAGGAGATCAGGTAACGCATGGCCTCACTTGATTTTACCCATGGACCGCCGGATTGGCTCCATCCCGGGGAGTTGAAGATTCCAATCTCAATGTTTAGTTCGGTCGCCGTCTTCAGTGCAGCATGAAGGATTTCCCACCAGGCCTCACTGAGCATGGTTACTTTCCCGTATGGAACATCTGCCAGGCCAATATTTCCGATAAAAGCCCTGTTGATTCCGGCTTGCTTCATCGAATGAAGATCTTTTACCACCCCTTCCTTCGTAATATTGTCAGAGATCCAGTACCAGTAAACACTGGTTTGAATGGAGTCGGGGGGTGTGATGAAGCCTGATTCCAGTTTCCTGTTTGAAACATTTGAACTATCGGTAGTGCAAGATGTGACATATATTGCAGCTAAAATACAGATAACCAGGCAGAATTTGTTTTTCATAGGTAAATAGCATTATTAAATCACCGAGATACTGTTCGAACGTATGGAACCCGCCTTTGTATTTGCACCACTTTCTGTGGGCCTGGCACAGGTGCGTGTCATCCAAATAAAATTTGCAAAAATGCAAAGAGATTGCTTCAAAACAAATTTTTAGCTCCTACACCCTTGCGGGTTGCACTGTCTAATGCAAAAAACCTGTCTTGACGCAACCTCTTTGCCAATTTTCCATTATGGCCGGTACAGTAATTTTACCTCATCGATAAATCCACTGTTGTCGCCACCTTTTGCATTGGTACCTGTAATTGTAATCTTGTGGGTTCCTGAGGTGGCTGTAAATTTATCTGATACAAAAAGCTCAAAATCAGCTGTTGCGGGCTGGAATTTCCCAATTAGCAACGCATCGAAATAGAGCTCAAATGTTTGAGCCTGCGTACCTCTTTGGGCACCCTTCAAACTGATCGCATAATTTCCGGCGGGTAAATCCATCATTTGAGAGATAGATGCCGCTTGCTGAAATAGTCCGGTCTGAAAACCCTCTGGCGCATTTTTAGCTCCAAAAGCACTCCCATTCCGCTGCATACCGGCACCTCCTCCTGTAAAAGTCCAGACGTTGGGTTGGGGATTCATGACAAATCCGGAGATGACAGGAGCCTCAAATCCACCATTTGGAATTTCAGGAACTGGAGGCGAAAGTGTGGTGAAAACTTGTTCGTTACCATAGATAACTCCCTGTGCGCCTACAATGTAAGACCGCACAAAATAGGTAGTTCCCATGGCCAGATTCTTCATTTCACTCACAAAAGCTCCGGTACCTGATCCATCACTTGTCTTGGTTACCAGATCATTGGTAGGATTTGGCAGGGTACTCCAACACACCCCACGCGCTGTGATGTTCGTAAGCATATCCGCAATCACGCCGCCCGATTTGGCAGATGTCAAAGCAATTTCGGTCACTGCATTCGTGGTAACAAATATTTTAACCTGGATTGATTTGGTCGCTGCCAACTTGAAATCTTTACCAAATACATTAAGAATCAGCTTCATTTCGCTGGTGACCAATACCGATCCGGCAACTTTTTCAGATGAGCCAGTGGTAGAACCAGCCACTGAAAGACCCGAGTTGATCCCATTGACATTCTTGAGCAGTTCTATACGTCCCACCTTATCGGAGGATTGAACAGCAAATTCATAGCTCATGAGCGAATTCAACGACAATGCTACCTGGTCAACAGCCTTTCCATTGATGGTAACATCAATAGTTGTCACAGACTCAGTTTCATTCTTGCACGCAGTCAGGAGAATACCAAGAATTGAAATTATCCCGAAGAGAAATACAATATTCTTTTTCATACTTAATTAATTTGTTTTTTAAAGGCCACATGGAATCGAAGTTCAGCGGGGCTACTTGCCCCGAAGGTGGTACACCCATCGACAGGTGGTTGACAATTCATGACTGTTCCATTTATTAGCGCAATGAGGCATTTACTTTTGCACCACCATCTTTATCTTTATGGTCTGCTGATTGGTACTAGCTTCACTTTTTCGGTCAATTGTCTTTACCAGAATCTGACCATATTTCCCCTTTTGTGTTTTAAAGGCAATGACATCCCCATCCTTGAGATTGGATGCTGATTTTCCGGCATCGATACCCAGTACGGAGGGGAAATCGGTTCCCGAAGCAAATTGTTGCTGAACACTGGCTGCATCTGCGCTGGTATAGGCCAGGGCCTTTTTAAACATGGTGATATTATTTGCTCCTATTACCGGATAAGCCACCGCTTTGGCAAAATCGCTGAAGGATACAAGACATGCCTTTACATTGGAATTGCTTTCCATGTAGACAAATCCCAAATCAATTGCCCCCGGATCAGCAGCAGTGTTGGCTGCAAATAAAAGCAAGCCATATTGTGTGCTCAGGAATGTTTTGGAAGTTCCGTTTTCGAGGGCATCCATCAGGATCAAATCATCAAATTCGGATACGTCAAGCAGGGCATTGAGCTGCAAAGTGGTAATGTTTCCGTCCGCATCAATTGCACCCACGGAAATCATCAGATCAGTACTTGCCAAAAGTGAACCTTCGACCGTAAAGGTATTTCCTTCCAAATCCCCCGTTTCTGCCTGTTTACGCAGGAATAGCTGACTATCGGTATTCAAGCCAATACCCTTCCGAACAAAAACTTCAACCTTCGAAAGACTGGATGTTGACTGAATTTCGAATTTAAAGCTTACTGTTGCGCCGTTTGTCACCTTTATTTCCTTTGTTTCTTTTCCGTTCAGATAACCCTTTACACTTGGTCCGTTGTCATTTTCCTTGTTGCAGCCGACCATGCCAAGGCAGAGCAGCAAAAGCCCAAGGAAATATGTGAAAAGATATTTTTTCATCTTCTTAAAATTTAAGTTGAATTGTATTTTTAATATCGTTTAAAGAGTAAATCATTACCATCCGGCATTTTGTGTCCAACCTTTGTATTTTACCAGTTCACCGAAAGGAATAGGATACCAGTACATGGCCGGAGCGGTAAATTTGCGGTCTTCTATTTTTACTACTTCATATGAAAACAAATTGGCGCCACTTTTGGTGATCCTCATTCCCTTTAACGGGGCATTTTCAGATTCGGCACCAGTCATCCAACGACGCACATCCCAGAAACGGTGTCCTTCGAATGCCAATTCGATCCTTCTTTCGTTCCTGATTTTTTCCCTGAAGGCAACCTGTGATAATCCGGCCGGAATCGGAGGCATTGCTACACCTGTCCTTGCCCTGATCAAATTAACGGCGGCTCTTGCTGAAAGGGTGTAACCAGCTGGAACTAGATCCGGACCATTTACCTCATTCAAGGCTTCTGCATAATTCAGCAGGATTTCACCATAACGGAAAATATGCCAGACATGGGATGCTGTCTGATTGGTGGTCAGATTAATTTTTTCCTGGATAAATTTTTTCAGGTAGTAACCGGTAGTTGTAGCATTGTTTTTCCCGATACCATCCACACCTCCGACATAAGCTTTCACGGTACTGTCATTCCACATCGCGTTGTTGAAAAGTACGGTTAGGGCCAGACGGGGATCTCTGCCAACATATGGATTCTGTGGATCGTACCCGGAAGTAGCATCTGTGATGGGTTTTCCGTTGGCCATTTCATAGGAATCGACCAAATTCTGCGAAGGACAGGTTGCACTAGCTCCTACGCTACTGGCATACAGTCTATTGCCTCCCGATGGGTAATTCCAGCGTTCCATGAAATTGGAATTGACATTGCGGTAGTCCAGAATGATTTCGGTATTGGTCGCCGTCGTATTCAGAAACAGATTCCTGTAATCGATATTCAGGTTGTAGACGTTCAGCGCCATAATTTCCTTTGCTACACTCGCAGCTTGGTCACAGAGTGCAACATTGTACAAACCACCATTGTTAACCGGACTTGCAGCAAACAAAAGGACGCGGCACTTCAGTGCAAGGGCTGCTCCTTTGGTGATGCGCCCCATGTAGGCACTTTCCCAGCTTACTTTCAAGTCAGGTATGATGGCATCCAGCTCATTCAATATATAGCTCCGGATCTCCGCTGGTTTCTGACGGGTCAATGCATAACTCTCCTCCAGTGTCATCGTTTTATTTACTACAGGTATATCTCCGTAGCGCTTCCACAACTCAAAATGAAAGAATGCCTTAAAGAAGCGTGCATCCAAACGGTAGAATTTCATATCCGTTGTAATGGTTGCGTAGTAAATCGGATCTACAATCTTGTATTGGCTGTAGGTAATGGTGTCCGAAACTTCCAGAAAATTATTGGCATTGTGAATTGCCGCATACATGCTGCTCCATGAATTATCTGGATTGCTGTATGCACTCCAGCTGCCATTGTTGAAGCTCTGTACATCATTGAAAGGGGCATTGTGATCCGCCTCATCACAGGCCGATGCCAGCATGGCATTTGCCGTGATTGTGGTGAATCCAAGTGGCAGGTTGCTGTACAATGTAGCCCACAATGCTGCTGTATCATCGATCTTGTTCAAAACAATTTTTTCAGTCAGCATCTCCCTGTCATCCACTGCCAGAAAATCACAGGAGGAAACGAGCAGCGAAATCAAGATCAGACCTGATAATCTATTGAAATACTTTTTCATACGTATGATTTGTTTAATTTCTGACTTATAACGTAACGTTTACTCCCAGGCTAACCGACTTCATGGAAGGATATCCGGTAAGGCTTTCAGGATCTGTAAACCCGATCTCCTTGCTATGGGTAAACAGGTTGGTTCCCCTGACAAAGAATCGGATGTTATCCATATTCAGGCTTTTCAGAACGTTCTCCGGCAGCTTATAACCAAGCTCGATGTTTCTCAGCTTAAGGTAATCGGCCGATCGCAACCAAAGCGTATTTGACTGGTAATTGTTGGCATTGTCAACAGTCGACAGCCTTGGAAGTGATGCCTCCTGTGAATTCGCCGTCCAGCGGTCAAATGCATAATTGTAGGCATTTCCCTTTGTGCTGAAAGGAATAAAGTAACCTCCGAGCATGACTGAACTATTGGCCACTCCCTGGAAGAAAGCGGTAAAATCAAAATTCCGGTAGGCCAGGTTCAGGCTTAGACTGTAAGTATACTCAGGAACAGTGGAGTAACCAATCGGTTTTTTATCATTGTCATCAATCAGGTTATCCCCATTCTGGTCCTTGTAGATGATATCACCTGCTCCTACAATACCGAACATTTGTTTCGGATAATTTGCAACATCAGCCGAACTCTTGAAAAATCCTACCGCTTCCAGACCAAAAATCTGCCCAACGGGTTTTCCGGTAGCATTCCTGTAATCATCGGGATAAATCGTCGAATCTGGCTTCTTTGTAATCTCACTTCTGTTGTACCACAAACCTGCTGTTACAGCATATTTAAAATCACCTGCCACGCCAAAATATTCGAGGGTGGATTCATAACCATGGTTTTTTACTTCACCGCCATTCCGCATGGGAATCCGGCTGTTGCTATAACCCAGTGTCGCGGGAATACTTACCGCATCAACGGTTAAAATATCCTTTCTAAGCTCATTGAACCAGGTGAACATGAAGTTGACATGGCCCAAAAGCCTGAACTCGGCACTTATGTCACGCTTGCTGGCCTTGTCCCAGGTAATATCCGGATTTGCCAGTCTCCCCTCCTGCCTTCCCACCTTGGTGGTACTCATGGTTGGCCCGAAGGCATAACCGGTTGCCCCGGCATAATACTGATTGAAGAATATCCGGTCGGAAACCGAAATACCGGTAAATGAGGTATTACTTCCGGTCAGACCGAATGACCCACGAAATTTCAGGTAATCGACAATCGGGAGAGCGTTTTTCACAAATTCCTCATCCGAAGCAACCCATCCAAGTGCGACTGCCGGGAACAAACCAAATCTACTCCCCTCTGCAAAAACCTCTGAACCGTAATATCCCGCTGTAAGTTCAGCCAAATAGCGGCTTTTATAACCATAATGTACACGACCACTTACGCCCTGGTTGCCCTGTTGCAAATGGGAACCACGAACGACATAACGATCCATATGATACAGCAGCATGGCATTCAGCGAATGATCATCCTTTGTTGTTTCATAGTTTACGTTGGCTTCAAAACTTGTGCGGTTGTAGTGACCTGATCCTGTCACCCAGCTCAGCGCAGAGTTTTCACCAATCTTGGTATAGGAATAGGCAGTTCCGCTCTTCTGAAGTGCATAAACTGCAAATGTCCGGGTTTTATTGTCAATAGCCTGCATCCAGTTGGCATCAGAACCTGCAAGACCAGCGGACAATCCTTTCACGTATTTGTCGAGATTGTATTTCAAACGGACCGCAATGTTCAAATTTCGCTCACTGGATGACTGATAACCTGATCCTGTCAGCAAACCATAAGGATTGTTTGTATACTGCTGGTTCCCTCCAATGGTACCGTTTGGATTGAGCATGGGATAGGAAAGTGGCGGAGTATTGTACATCCCATTCCAAATCTCACCTGCACCTCTTCCCGGGTAGTGGCGGTCATCCATTCTGCCACCGATATCAATCTTTGCAGTAAGATTATCTGTTATGTTAATATCCAGATTGACCCTAAGATTGTAACGACTTAGGGAAGATTGTGTATTGTACCCGCTGTTCAGTTCAGAATAGTTGTAGAGTCCCCCATTTTTCATGTAATTCATCGAGACAAAATACTTCAGGTTTTTGTTGCCCCCGCTGACGCCCAAATCTCCCTGGATCAATGATGAGTTGGCTTTGATTAGTTGATCAAAGAAATTATTGTTGGGGTACATATAGGGATCATCCCCGTTTTGATAATGAGCCAGGTCCGAAGGTGTGTAGAGTGCCGGAAGTCCGTCATTCTGAAGCGCCTCATTGTACAATGTTCCATACTCATATGAATTCAGCAGTTGCGGCATTTGCTGGGGCTGTTGCATGGCTCCGTAGAAATTTGCCTGGATGCGGGTCTTCCCTTCTGATCCCCTTTTGGTTGTAACGAGAATTGCTCCGTTTGCACCTTTTAGTCCATACATGGCAAGCGCTGATGCATCCTTCAAAATGGTGATGTTATCAATTTCGTAAAGGGCCATCTGCTGGAAATCGGATTCAAATCCATCGATCAAAACAAGCGGCGTATTCACATTGTAGGTGTTTCTGCCACGAATCAGCAAGTTCGCCAAATCAGCACCGGGTTCGCCGGATTGCTGAATGACCGTAAGACCGGGTAAACGACCCGAAAGAGCATTGCCAACATTGGTTACCGTATTCTGCAGCAATTCATTCGAATACACCGTGCTGGTGGAGGATGTCACAGCCCTTTTGACTTGTTTGCCGAATGCAACATCAATCAGTTTGGTATTATCGTTAAAGAGCTTGACCGTATCGTTGGGCAATGCATCCTGTGCCGACAAATTAATTTGTGCTGCGGCAAGAATCCAAACCAAAAGCAGGCCTATCTTTTTATATGTGCTTTTTTTCATAGTGTTCATGTTTGAATCATAATTATTCATTATAGAAACATTTTATCTTTTAGTAGCCTGGATTCTGAAGTAGACCTGGCGATTTCAAAACATCATCCAATGGTATTGGATAGAGGTACATCGTTGCAGGAAAAACCCTGTCTTCAAATTTGAACCTTTCAAAGGTGATGACACTCCCATTTTTAACCGTATTCATTCCATAAACCGGTGATCCGATGACGCTGCCCAACTTCCATCGCTTCAAATCGAAATAGCGGTGGCCTTCAAACATTAGTTCAACAGCCCTTTCATTCTTGATACGGGCGCGCATGCCGTCCTGTGTATTGTCCGTGGGAAGCACCGGCAATTGTGCAATACCAGCCCGGCTGCGGATCTGGTTAATGTACCTTTTGATATCCGGGTTCGTTGGTTCGAATTCATTGAGCGCCTCCGCGTACATCAGGTAAAGATCAGATAAGCGCAAATAAGGCCAAAAACTTGGAGGAGTGGCTCCTTTGATCCTGAACCAGTCAGGGAACTGGAATTTCAGACAATAGTAACCAGTATAAAATTGGCTGGCACGCTTTCCTACATTGTCCCCAATGGCCTGTCCTGTAGGACTCTGACTCATATCCATCGTATAAATATCCCAGGTCGACCCGTGGTACAAAATGGTCTGGTAAAAGCGGGGATCAAGCTTGCCTTTGGCATAAGGATTGGGTTGACTGAAATAATCCGGTGCAGTGGGTTTGCCATCCACGGTTTCATACATATCCACCGCATTCTGAAGCGGCATGATACTTGGTGTACCCCCCGGAAATACAGTATTGCTGAAAGGTTTATTCCTTCCATCCCCTTGTGCATCATAGATTGATTTCACATTTCTGGTACCCTGGATAATTTCTGTATTCAAAGGCGGAAATGCCTTTACGGCTGTTGTATAATCCACATCCGGCTTACCGGTATTTACCAGTTTGTAACCGTTGCTTTCTGCCAGATCAATGGCCGCCTTTGCTGCATCAGCAGCCTTTTTCCACCTGTTTACATCATAATTTCCGTAACAGATGGTCTGGATCTTTCCGAATGGATAATATGGTTCACTGGTATTAAACAAAGGACTGGCCGCAAACAAATACAAACGTGCTTTTGTGGCAAGAACCGTCACTTTGTTTACCCTCCCGAAATCTGCACCATCAAGTCTTGGAGGCAGGTCTTTGGCTGCCTTGTCAAGAACTGCAGCAATTGAATCAACGGTTTGAGCAACTGTCAGTCGGGTAAAGTCCACCTTATCGGTTGGAGAATAAACTTTGTTCATCCACGGCATTCCACCGTATCTTTTGAACATCTCAAAATATTTGATGCCAATAATTGCCCTCGCTTCAGCTTTCAATCTGCTGATGTAGGCAGGAGCAGGACGGGGTTCGGGTATCTTGTCTACGTTTTCAATAAACAAATAGGCACTCCTGATGGCTTCAAAGTTGAAGAGCCATTTGTCTTCAAGAAATGGATAGATGGTAGTAGCATCCAATGACCCATTGTTGTAATAGGCATTGTGAAAAGCGGAAGGCCAGGCATTTTCTGATTCGTCACAAATATTTGAAACCGGACTAAAATAGATCTGCAGCGCGTAGGACCAGGCACCTACCTGTACAGCAGGAAACCCGTAAGGCATTAAAGAATATGCTGTTGCAAGTACCCTCTCCGCATTTGTAATGTTGGAAAATACGGTATCAATGGGTAAAGTGGCGGATGGCGGTTGAGCCAGATAATCTTTACAGGAGGTAAAGAGGCTTCCGGCAGTAATGAATCCGATTGCCAGGAAGGTAAGTATGGTAGATTTAATGTGTTTCATATTTAAATCGTTTAAAATGTCATTGAAATACCTATGTTGTAAATTTTCATGATCGGGTGAAGCACCAACCGGCTTTGGATTGATTCCGGATCCCAGTATTTCAGCTTATCAAGCGTAAAGAGATTTTGACCGTTCAAATAAACACGAGCATTTCCTACATTGACCTTTCTTGTAAGTTTAGCTGGAAGATTGTATCCCAGCTCCAAATTCTTTAACCTGACATAAGAAGCATCTTTTAGCCAATAAGTTGAGGTCTTGAAGTCGTTACTGGAGCTGTAGTTGTAAGCTGTCTGGTGCAATACCGGATAGGTGGCTGCATCGCGGCTCTCGGGAGTCCAGCGGTTTACGACCCAGTCAAAAGCATTGTTACCTCCGTAAAATTGTATTTGAGCCTCATCTGCAGGAATGTAGCTAACCTGAGCCACTCCCTGAAACAATGCGGAAAAATCAAATCCTCCGTAATCACATCCCAGGTTTATGCTGAATGTCTTCCGGGGAGTATTTGAATACCCTATAGGCACCACATCATTCGGGTCAATTTTCATGTCACCGTTGATATCCTTGTATTTGATGTCTCCCGGAATCTGGTTTTTCCCAAATGTTGAGAATGCAGCATTGACATCGTGAACTTCAGCAAAGCTGTCATAATATCCTTCCGCTATAAAACCATAGTATTGTCCGATGCTTTGTCCTTGCTGGTAAAGCCATGGATAATACTGGGTTGACTCAGATATCAGTGTTCTGTTATTTTGGGCATGCGCAAGATACAAGCTCAGATTATAACCAAATTCCCCTATTTTGGAATTCCATCCAACCTCCAGTTCATAACCCTTATTTTCTACTTTAGCATAATTGGCAGGGGGGGCAATACTTCCGGTAGCCCAGCCTGTCGAACCATAACGCATATCAGGCATCATCATCCATGGGATAGTGGCCATATAGGTTAGGATATTGCTGCGATTTTCCTTAAACAAATCAAAATTGACATTCAACTGATTTTTAAAGAACTTCGTTTCAAGACCAATGTTTGATTTCTTGGCAACTTCCCAGGAAATATCCTGGTTGGCCATCCTTCCCTCCTGCAATCCAAGGTAACTCTGTGTGGAGGTAGCATCCCCCAGGTAATTGGTGTATCCTCCCGGGATGCTGGCAAATGAACCTGCAACATAAAGGAAGCGCTGACTTCCGATCTGGTCATTACCGACGGTTCCATAAGAGCCCCTTAATTTCATATAGGTCAATTTACCAAAATTCTTCATGAAATCTTCCTCTGAAGCTACCCAACCAACCGAGAAAGCGGGGAACTTCCCGAATCTCTTGCCATCTCCCTTGGGAAAGTTCTCAGAACCGTTCAATCCAAAGTTAAACTCAGCGAGGTACCTGTTGCGATAGGTGTAGGTAACCCTGGAAACCAATCCAAGATAGGCTCTTGGAATATCCCGATACTGAGATTCAGAAAAATAACTTTTTGACTGATTATAGAGTGCTAGCGCGGTAACGGCATGTTCTCCAAAATTCGCAGCATAATTAAGGGATAGTTCAAGATAGTTTTTCCTTCTTTTGTTGGCACTGTTATCGCCATCCATGGTATAAGCCAGCTGACCATCTGCACCTGATTGCTTGTAATAAATGGCGCCATTCACCTCTATTGGGGTATAAGTTGCATAGGATTTGGTCCTGGAATATTTTTCCACATACCAACTGTCGTATGAAAATTTACCCTGAGCAGACAATCCTTTCGTGATAAAATCCAGCTTCTGCTTCAAAGAGAAAACAGTATTTACAGTAGTTTGCATGGAGCGGTAATAACCTCCTCCAAGTATCCATTGCATGATTGGTGGCTCTGCCACCACCGCTGAAACGACATACTTATCATCAACAAAACCAGGAGAGACGTATGGCACCGCCTGTGACATTTTCCAGAAAAAAGCAGCATCGTAGGGAGCATTTGGTCCGCCCCGGTTCTCAATACGCGAGTCAATATTCACGCTTCCCGTCAGGCTCTTCGTGAAATCAAAATCAATATTTGACCGCAGGTTTAACCTGTTGTAATGGTAATTTGGATCGAATCCGTATCCAACATCCTTCACCAGTCCCTCCTCATTGAGATAACCGGCCGAAACGAAGTAACGCACGTTTTCGGTACCCCCATTCATGCTGATGTTATAGCTTTGTCTCGGGGCATAATCCTTGAGGATATAATCAACATAATTGATGCTTGGATACAAAATCGGACTGTCTCCGGTAAGGTAATGCTGCAATTTCTCGTCCGACATGACTGGTGCAATCCCATCATTGGCATTGCCTTCGTTCACATATTTGCCCCATTCGTAGGAGGAAACATTGTTGCGGAGACGGATTGGTGTCGACATCCCGAAATTCCCCGAAACCTGGATCGTGGGTTTGCCTCTGATACCCTTCTTGGTAGTTATTATGATTACCCCATTGGCTCCCCTTACTCCATAAACTGCTGTTGAAGAGGCATCCTTCAGAATAGATATGCTCTCAATATCATTTGGATTGATTTGTTCATAACCACTGACACCGCCGCTGCTGGAGGATTCACCCTGGGGGACATACCCAGAGGAACGCTCAATCCCGTCAACAATAACCAATGGATCCGCACCATTCAATGTGCTGACACCCCTGATCCGGAGTGTTGGAGATTCTGCACCTGGCTGACCCGAGCGCTGCATCGTGATCAACCCTGGCAACCTGCCGGCCATGGCCGTGGTCAAACTTCCGGTAGGGGATTTGATCAGCTCCGCAGCATTTACGGAGGATATTGCCCCGGTTACCGTAGCTTTTTTCTGCTCACCATACCCTACCACGACTACTTCGTCGAGGGCAGTAGTTGCTTCAGCCATCGAGACATTAATGACGGACTTTCCGGCAACTGGGATCTCCTGTGATTTCATTCCAATGAAAGAAAAAACAAGTACTGCTCCCTCCGTTTTTTGAATCCTTATTTGGTAGCCTCCATTAAAATCAGTAATTACACCATTTGATGTACCTTTCTCAAGAATTGTTACTCCGGGGATTGGTGCCCCGCTTGCATCTGATACTTTACCCTTTATCTGCGAGAATAACTGCTGAGACATTAACAGCAGCCCACAAAATAAAAGCAATTTTCGCCAGAGCTTCACTTTAGTTCTGTTCATAAGCAAATTAGTTTAAAATTGAAATTTTTTAATTGGTCTGAGTTTGTGGTTAATCGAAACAGCAAATAGACATTGAATAAAAAAGTGGTCTTTCTTTCATGAAGTTTGAATTATTTGGTTTTAAGCAATCAAATTTTATGATTTAGCAAGACATTCCTTTTAACTATCTGCCCAGATGTTTTTAAAATTGTGCCAATCTCCTTCCGTTTTGAAAAATTGGTCATTTTTTCAAAATTGTTCCTGAAAGTTTGTATCAACGGATTCGGGCAGATTTAGGTTGGAAAAGGAAATGTCAAATCAAATTTTTCCAATACCTCCATGATAAGCCAGCTTTAAAAAATAAAGTACCAGCAGATACTGGTACACCAACTGTTTGGATTGAACAATTGACCAGTATCCGTCTCTCAAAAAAAGTGAGCGACAGGATTTCAATGAACCAAGAAAGGAGACCCAACTAATAAAATGTCAGAATCTCACCTGGTTCAATAACATTAGTTTCGGTTAGTATAAAGTTTTGATTGCTGTGATACGAACTGGTTCGCTCCACACCTTTGAAATTGCTAGATTTCCATTGAATATCAAATGAAACCGGCCTTGTGGTTGGATTAAGGACAACCACAGTTTTGCTTTTTTTATCCGTATAAGCAGTGACAAGCAATGGCGAAGATTCCTGGAGTACCTCGACACGCTTCATCCCTTTGCGTATATGACGACTAAACGCGCCAAAAGTCCTGAGCTGATAACCTGATGCAACAGGTTGCATATCATTGGCATGGTCCAGGGTAAATAAAGTACGGGTGGCAGCGAATGAAGGCTGGGTATAATCCAGTAAAGTCCAGCAATACATGATGGCAATGGCGTTCAGCTGAGCCATGTTCTTATGGTACAACATCCCATACGAGAAGGCAATTTTGTAGGCATCGGTTTGAAGAAAAGGTGCATTGATGCAGATCTCTGTGGAAATGAAAGGCTTTTTCCCAACCAGGCTATTGAAATCCGCTATCCGCTTGTCATAATCATCCGGTGAAAATATTGAACCCTGGTAATCATACAGATTGGTAGCTGCAAAGTCCAACTTTTCCCATACACCCGGGTATTGCTGGAAACTCTTGACAGATTTAATTCCATCTTTCAAAATTCCCGGATTATGAGCATGAATTTTAACATTGTTGAATCCATTTGCATCAAGTTGTTGGCGCAGGCTTATGGTCATATCACGCCAGGTCTCAGGAGTTTGGGTTACTTCATTCTGAATCCCAACTATTTCAGGAGCCTTCCCAGTCTTTTCAACCGATGTCTTGCAATAGCTGACCATCGCCGCTGCATATTTTTGGCAATTGAGTTTTCCATTTTCATACATGAATCCCGGCAGACTCCAGAACTCAAATATGTTTATCCCTCCGAGAGCCCTGATTTTTTTTACATAATCAAAATCGGTCAGTTCTCCGTTTGGAAAGTTATCTCCATAATAATGTGGCACCAAAAAGGAAGGATCGTCCCAGTTGCTGTAATCGGACTTAAGACGGCCACTCGTGGGATATTCACG
>CAZVTL010000040.1:0-21383 GCA_964630075.1 uncultured Tangfeifania sp. | reverse complement strand
CTCCCACCAGGAGAGAAAGTCGATGTCGGCTTCATGCAGGGCAGCACGTACTTCTTCAAATTTTGTTTTTCTTACAATTGCTTCAATCTTTTTCATGTGTCTAATATTTATATGATTGATAATGTATGGTCTATGCTATAAAAAAGTGGATTATTGGTTGGCCAGTGTAATCCCAATAACGATGTTGAACTGTTCTGTGGAAGGATTCAGGATTAGCGCACCGGTCAATGGAATTGAAAAGGTATCATTGATTTTAATCGCTGTGCCAGTTTTGATCCCCACATTGCAAAGATTGAACTTGGCATCTTTGGTGTACTGGCCATCACCTGCTCCGGCAAAGAGTGTAACGGGTCCAGCAGCATAACCTGCTTCAAAGTAGGTGTCATCTGCATTGAACATATAGGCAGCAGTCAGCGTAAGTTTGCCCAGTCCAAGGTTAACCATTGGCTCAAAATAGTGTGAGGTTCCTTCGAAATAGGGAGAAGTGGTGCTGGGGAAATAGTAATCCGTGAGATTAAGTGTGAGTGATCCGCTTTTTCCCAGGGCAAAAGAGTAACTGGTGAAAAGATCTGCTTCGGCAGCCTCGTTGGTGTCGAAACAGTAGGAACCCCAACCTCCAATGGTGAATCCACCTTTGCTGTATTTGACAGTTGGCTGCAGGGCAGGTCCACTACCAAATTTGGCACCACGCCAGACATAACTGCTGTAAAGATCCACACCTGTTGTCCAGGGACTTTTTTCCTGAGCATTTGCATTGAGTGAAATAAGGAGTGTCAGGGTGAAAACGGTTAAGAGAATTTTGTTTTTCATGGTTCTAAGAATTAAGATTAAACACTGTTTCGTTTTTTGGGGGTCTGTTCAGATAATTGTATTTTTTATGAGATACCCCCCCTGTTTTTATGAATCTGATTCGACAAAAGTAGGTTTATTTTTTAATTGTAGCTAAAAAAACAGGGGTATGTATTCAAATTAATGATTAATTAACAAACGGTGGTGTTGTTTTTATGGGGGGTAGTTCATGAAAAAGACCTATATTTAGGGATATAGGTCTTTAAATGGGGGGCATGACTGACTAATCTAATTTTTCAATTTTAGAATTCCTCAGAAGAATAAAATTAAAAAATTGCTTCTGACCCTCTTTTCTTATGGGGCAATGGTTCTATGCACCGATAGCCAGATGACGCTGCGTGTAAAATAACAAACCCAATTTCTTCCAGATACCAATATCAGACTGGAAAAAAATGGGGTTTGGCGAAAAAATATGGAAGGACAATCCTTTTCAGGATGCCAGGATGCGTTGTCTGACAGCCTCAAACATTAAAATTCCTGCCGCAACAGATACGTTAAGTGATTGAATAGTTCCCAGTTGGGGTATTTTGGTCCATTCATCTGCAATCTTAAGCAGTGCAACGTCAATACCTGTCTCTTCTGAGCCCAAAATGATAACAAGGGGTGCCGTCATATCGCAACTAAAATAGTTGAACTCCCCCTTTTCTGTTGCCGCGATTACTTTCAATCCTGAGTTTTTCAGAAATCTGACCGCATTGATCAGACTTTTCTCCCTGCATACCGGAATGGTCAGAAGGGCTCCGGAAGAAGTTTTAATGGCATCGGCATTGATTTGGGCAGAGCCCTTTTCTGGTATCAGGATGGCATCCACTCCGGCAACCTCTGCAGAACGGGCGATGGCTCCAAAGTTTCTAACATCCGTAACCCTGTCAAGGATCAGGATCAATGGGTTTTTACCCTGCTCATAGAGCATCGGAACAATTTCAGTAATGGGTTGGTATGCGATGGGTGAAATAAAGGTAACTACACCCTGGTGGTTCTTCCTGGTAACCCTGTCGATTCGCTCTACAGGTACTTGCTGGAAGGGAATGTCAAATTGTCTGACCAGTTTCATCAACTCCTGGTACAATTCTCCCTGTAATCCCTTTCTTATGAGGATTCGGTCAATCTCTTTTCCGGCATTGATGGCCTCAATCGTAGAGTGCAATCCAAATACAAAATTCTTGTCTTCCATAATTACTTCATTATTCAGGTTTCCTGGCATTCCATCTTTCCAGGTCACTGTGGAGATCTGCCCATTTCCCCAGTTCCTTGTCCAGTTGTGTTTTGGTGGAGTCGTATTTGTTTAGCAGGTCACCATCCACCTTTTCAGGATGATCGCTCATGTAGATATCTGTGATGGTAATCTCTTTCTCCAGTTTTGAAATATAGGCCTCCACATCAAAGATCTGCTTTTCAATTTTGCTGATCATTTTATTGATCTCTTTCCGCTCCTCAAAAGTGACGGAGGCCAACTCTTTGACAGGCTCCTTTTTCTCCCGTTTGACAGGGGTACTGGCCTCCAGCTCCCGCAGCGAATCCATCTCCTTCTTTTGCAGGAATTCATAGATACCGCCAAGGTGTTGTTTGATTTTCTTGCTTTTGAACTCGTATACCACATTGACAAGCCCATCCAGGAATTCCCTGTCGTGTGAGACCAGCAAGAGCGTACCATCAAAGTCAAGCAAAGCTTTTTTTAATATTCCTTTGGAATGGATATCGAGGTGGTTGGTTGGTTCATCCAGTACCAGGAAATTGACGGGTTCAAGCAGCAAACGGATCATGGCCAATCTCGATCTCTCTCCTCCTGAGAGTACCTTAACTTTTTTATCGACATCTTCTCCCGAAAACATGAAAGCGCCAAGGATATCACGAATTTTTGTGCGGATATCTCCTACTGCAATCTGGTCAATGGTCTCCAGTGCGGTCAGCTCTTCATCCAGCAGTGAAGCCTGATTTTGGGCAAAATAACCAATTTTGACATTGTGCCCCAGTTGCTGTTCTCCAGTGCATTCAAGCTGCTGCATCAAGATGCGCGCCATGGTAGTTTTACCTTCTCCGTTTTTGCCGACAAATGCAATTTTTTCGCCTCTCTCAATGATGAGGTCTATGTCGTTCAATACCTCTAGTTTATCATAGGATTTTGAGACTCCGACTGCCTTGAATACCACGGTTCCTGATCGGGGAGAGGGAGGAAATTTGATATTCATGGAACGGGTATCCTCTTCATCAACTTCAATCCTGTCGACTTTGTCAAGCTGCTTTATTCTTGATTGCACCTGTACGGATTTGGTTGCTTTGTAGCGGAACCGTTCAATGAAATCCTCCGTATCTGCGATCATTTTTTGTTGGTTCCTAAAGGAGGCTAGCTGCTGTTCTCTCCTTTCTACCCTTAATTCCAGGTATTTGGAATAATTAACCTTGTAGTCATAAATTTTGCCCAGACTAATTTCAACAGTTCGGTTGGTGACATTGTCGAGGAAGGCACGGTCGTGTGAAACCAGCACTACTGCACCAGCATAATCCTTCAAAAACCGTTCGAGCCATTGAATAGATTCAATATCAAGATGATTGGTCGGTTCATCGAGCAGGAAGACATGGGGTTTTTGCAAAAGAATTTTGGCAAGCTCAATCCGCATGCGCCATCCACCTGAAAATTCCGAAGTCGGCCTGTCAAAATCTTTGCGGTCGAAACCCAATCCTGTTAAAGTTTGTTCAATGTTGGCATGAAAATTTCCTCCACCCAACAAATGAAAGCGATCGTTTACCTCATGCAGTTCATCCATGATCTGGTGGTATTCGGCAGAATCATAATCTTCCCTCACCGAGAGTTCGTTGCTAAGGAAGTTAATTCGCTTTTCGAGCAGGTGGATCTCTTCAAAGGCCCTGGCTGCCTCCTCAATGACTGAACTTGAGTCGGTGGTATCCATGTGTTGTGGCAAGTATCCGATTTTGACATCTTTGGGTACGATTACCCTACCTGAAGAAGGAACCTGTTTTCCAGCAAATATTTTTAGAAGGGTTGATTTTCCGGCACCATTTCTCCCGGCAAGACCAATGCGATCGCGGGGATTGACAATGAAGCTCACCTGTTTGAAAAGCTCAAAACCACCAAATTCAACATATAACTCTTCTACAGATATCATAAAATACGAATTGCACGAATTGAATACGAATTGCACGAATTGAATACGAATGATGTGCTGCCAATCGCGGTTAAACTAAGAAAATACAGATTTATGAAAGATGTTTGCAATGAATTTGCCTGTATAGTATACAACAATTCAACCATTTCAAAACTGCCAAATCCCTCAAAAACTGTTAATCAACACTCATTTCAGTTTCAATTTCATCCGGTTACCCCGACTCCTGTTCCATTGACGGTTGCAAAGGTAGCACAAAATAGGGCATCAGAAAAATCGCCGGAAGTTATTACCTCCGGCGATCGTATTGATGAGCCTTTCAAGTGGCTATAACTTCGGTAACTCCCATGGTGCCCTGTAGTTGGCAAGTATCAGCTTGTCAGCTTCCGGATCATTGATGAATCCTTGTTTCGCTCCATCCCAGTTAACTTGCCTGCCGAGGCGGTAGGCAATGTTTCCAAGTGAAGCAATTCTTGCAATGTGTGCCCCGGTTTCAATGTCACAATTTGGTTTATTCCGCGATTTGATGCATTCCAGGAAATTTTGTACGTGCAAGTCCAGACCTTTTCCGGTACTTCCCTGGGGTGGTACGGGTACAAAGTCCTTCAATGCAGAGGTACTCTTTGTCTCAGGCATAACAACCCAGCCGTTCCTGTCAACCACCAATGTGGCATACTCCCCAATAAATGCTACTCCATGCCCTCTGCCGTAATTTTGTCCATAGATACCGATGGTATGGTCCCATACGATATTGAAGTCGCCAAAATCATAAATGGCCATCATGGTATCAGGAGTTTGCATGGCATCTGAAGGAAAGGCATATTTGCCACCCGATGCCATCACAGATTTTGGAACATATTGGTTCATGCCAAAGAGTGCATAATCCAACAAGTGAACTCCCCAGTCTGTCATGAGTCCTCCGGCATAATCCCAGTACCAGCGAAATGTGAAGTGAAAGCGGTTGATGTTGAATGGACGAGCTGGGGCAGGACCAAGCCAAAGGTCATAGTTGACTCCGGCAGGAATGGCAGAATCAGGCTGCACAGGAATAGAACCTTTCCAACCTACGTAAGACCATGCCCTTGCTGAACGAACGCGGCCAAGTTTGCCGCTGTGGACATATTCTACTGCATCTTTCCAATGCGGATCGCTTCGCTGCCACTGCCCGACCTGTACAACCCTGTTGTATTTTTGGGTGGCTTTGACCATGAGATTGCACTCCTCGATGGTTCTTCCCAGCGGTTTTTCACAATATACATCCTTCCCCGACTGGCAGGCATAGACCATTGGAAGGCAGTGCCAGTGGTCAGGAGTTCCAACAATGACTGCGTCAATATCTTTTCTGTCTATTACCTTACGGAAATCTTCGTATATGTCCGGACGCTTGCCGGTCATTTTCTCCACCTCTGCAGCCCGGTCATTCAGGATTTTTGAATCAACATCACACAATGCAGCACATTCAACTCCCGGTTGTTTGAGAAAGGCCGTGAGATCATTAAATCCCATCCCTTTGCAACCTATCAAGGCGACTACCACCTTGTCACTGGCAGAGACACATGAGCTCATTCCATTGGTTAATACTGCAATTCCTGAGGCGGTTAAACCGGCATCACGAATAAAATCTCTTCTGTTGGTAACCATGTTTTGTTTTTATATTTATAAGTCTATAAAAGATGATCATTGTAAATAGTCAAACTTCTGAAAAAACCGTTAAATTTAAGCAAAAATGAGATAGATTAATCTATTGTTAACGGGATTCAGTAGTTTTAATCTTTTGTTAATATTTGAAATTTAACATCACTAAAACATAGGAAATGGAGCAATTGAATGAATACATCAATCAGCATGAGAAGAGGTTTTTAAATGAGCTTTTCGAACTGATCCGGATCCCTTCGGTCAGTTCGTTGGAAAGGCACAAACCTGATATGCTGAAGGCAGCGGAATACTGGAAGCATATTTTGCTGGAGGCCGGAGCTAGCAGTGCTGTGATATATGAAACTCCGGGTCATCCGGTTGTTTATGCAGAGAAAATTATAGACCCACTCAAAAAAACAGTTTTGGTTTATGCGCACATGGATGTGATGCCTGTTGATCCATTGGAGAAGTGGCATTCAAATCCATTTGAACCCGAGATCAGGGAGGGCAAGATTTGGGCAAGGGGAGCCAATGACGACAAAGGACAATCATTTATGCATGCCAAGGCTTTTGAGTGGCTGGTTAAAAGTGGTTCGCTTCCCTGCAATGTGAAATTCATGATTGAAGGCGAAGAGGAGATTGGCTCTCCCCATCTCGGACAATTTTGCGAAGAGCACAAGGAGATGTTAAAAGCCGATGTTATCCTTGTCTCAGATACCGGCATGATCGCAAGCGATATTCCGTCCATTACTACTGGATTAAGGGGTTTGGCCTATTGGGAAATCGAGGTTACTGGACCTGGCCGGGATTTGCATTCCGGGTTATTTGGGGGTGCTGTGGCCAATCCTATCAACGAATTGTGCAAGCTAATTTCAAAAATGACAGATGAGCAACACCGAATAACCATTCCTGGCTTTTACGATGATGTGGTGGAGGTTTCAGCAAAAGAGCGGGCCCTGCTTTCTCAGAATCCATTTGATGAATTTAAATACAAAGAGGCAATTCAAGTAACCCAACTTCAAGGGGAAGAGGGTTTTACCACCACCGAGCGAACCGGCATCCGGCCTACATTTGATGTTTGTGGGATCTGGGGCGGATATACAGGGGAGGGATCCAAAACGGTACTGCCTTCCAAGGCCTATGCAAAGGTGAGTACCCGGCTGGTTCCCAATCAAAACCATGAAAAGATTGCCATCTTGTTTAAAAACTACTTTGAATCATTGGCGCCAAAGTCAGTCAAAGTCAATGTCAAGGTTCATCATGGCGGACAGGGCTATTTATGCCCCATCGACCATCCTGCCTATCTTGCTGCCGAGAAGGCATTCTACAAAGTATATGGAAAGAATCCGGTTCCGGTTCGAAGTGGAGGAAGTATTCCCATAGTTGCAACCTTTGAAAGCGTTCTGGGTATCAAAACTATCTTAATGGGTTTTGGACTTGAATCAGACGCCATCCACTCGCCAAATGAGAATTTCCTACTAGAGAATTTCTTTAATGGCATAAGGTGTGTTGTTCAGTTTTATCATTATTTTGGCATCATGGGTAAATAAATTAGCCCCCCTCCCCGAAAAATCCAGTTTTAATAGCTGGATTTTTTTTGCTCAAAAATCAAAATATTACTCAAAAAATTATAAAATATCAAAGAAAAGTATCATAAAAATCAATTTCAATGTTAAAAAAACATGAAATAATGAATTTTATCATGAAAAATAGGGGGTAGTTTTAAAATAAATGTAATTTAGCAGAAAATTTTGAATTTATTATTTTTTAAAATTATACCTATGGCAACATTTAGATTTAAGGCTCTTGAGATTTTAATGACCAGAAAACCTGTTGAGGTCAAAAGGGAGAAGAATCTGACATCTGACTATTATGGGATGTTGGTTTTTGATCGTCCTAAAATGAAGAAATACCTTTCCAAAGACTCTTTCAAGGGTATTTGTGATGCGATTGACAATGGAACTACCATTGATAGAAAAATTGCCGACCAGGTAGCCATTGGCATGAAGGCATGGGCAATGGAGAATGGTGCGACGCACTATACACACTGGTTTCACCCGCTTACAGACGGAACCGCTGAAAAACATGATGCATTTATTGATCATTCGGAGTTGGGTGGTGTTGTTGAAAGTTTTCCGGGAAAATTGTTGGCTCAACAGGAGCCTGATGCTTCCTCTTTTCCAAGTGGTGGAATAAGAAACACTTTTGAAGCAAGGGGATATACTGCCTGGGATGTTTCTTCTCCAGCCTTTATTGTTGGTACAACACTTTGCATTCCTACCATTTTCATATCCTACACGGGTGAAGCACTCGATTACAAGGCTCCGTTGCTAAAAGTTTTGAATGCTGTTGACAAAGCTGCTGTCGATGTTTGCCAGTATTTTGACAAAAATGTTACCCAGGTGACTGCCAACCTCGGTTGGGAGCAGGAGTATTTCCTGGTGGATGAAGCCCTCTTTATGGCCCGTCCAGACCTCGTGCTGACAGGACGAACCTTGATGGGACACTCCTCAGCCAAGGATCAGCAATTGGAAGACCACTATTTTGCCTCAATACCTGAGCGTGTGGCTCAATTCATGATTGATCTTGAAAATGAAGCCTACAAATTGGGTATTCCGGCAAAAACCAGGCACAATGAGGTTGCACCCAACCAGTTTGAACTTGCTCCGATTTTTGAAGAGGTTAATCTGGCCAATGACCACAACCAGATGATCATGGACCTGATGAACAAGATTTCACGGCACCATGGGTTCAGGGTTTTGCTTCACGAAAAACCATTCTCAGGCATCAACGGATCCGGAAAGCATAACAACTGGTCATTGTCAACCAACACAGGTGTTAACCTTTATTCTCCCGGTAAAAACCCAAAATCCAACACCCAATTCTTGACGTTTATTGTCAATACGATTAAGGCAGTATATGACAACCAGGATCTACTTCGTGCCTCGATTGTATCTGCAAGCAATTCACACCGATTGGGAGCAAATGAGGCACCTCCGGCAATTATCTCCTCTTTCCTTGGTACTGAGGTAAATGCCATGCTCGACCAGATTGAGAACGTTGTCGGCGAGAAAAAAATGACTCCGGATGAAAAGACAGACCTCAAGCTGAACATAGGTCGTATTCCTGAAATCTTGCTGGACAATACCGATAGAAACAGGACATCTCCTTTCGCCTTTACGGGCAACAGGTTCGAATTCAGAGCAGTAGGTTCGTCTGCCAACTGTGCTTCAGCAATGATTGCCTTGAATTCAGTAGTTGCTGCTCAATTGATTCAATTCAAGAAGGATGTTGACAAACTGATCGAGTCAGGAGTTAAAAAGGATGAGGCCATCTTCCAGATATTGAAAAAATACATCATCGAATGTAAACCAGTACGTTTTGATGGCAATGGTTACAGCCAGGAGTGGGCAGATGAGGCTGAGCGTCGTGGACTAACCAACATCAAGAGTGTTCCGATGGCATTGGATGCATACCTGAACAAGGGTTCACGAAAAGTTTTTGAAACCCTGGAAATTTTCAATGAGAAGGAGCTTGAAGCACGTGTTGAGGTAGAATATGAGAAATACATCAAGAAGATTCAAATTGAAGCACGCGTATTGGGTGATCTGGCCATCAACCACATTGTACCTACAGCAATTGCCTATCAGACCACATTGATTGAGAATGTCAAGGGTTTGAAGTTAATCTTCTCGGATGAAGAGTTCAATGAACTTGCAGGTGCACGGAAGGATCTGATCAAAGAGATCTCCAACCATATTTCCAATATCAAGTCCAAAACCAAAGAGATGATTGAGGCAAGGAAGGTTGCCAATGTCATAGAGCATTCAAGGGAAAGAGCCCTGGCCTATGAGCAGAATGTGAAACCTTACCTTGAGGATATCCGCTACCACATCGACAAACTTGAGTTGGTGGTCGACAACGAATTGTGGCCATTGCCAAAATACCGCGAACTATTGTTTACACGCTAAACTCATTCGTTCGTTAAAATTTAACCGCCCCTCTGCCGTTGCAAAGGGGCGGTTTTTTTGTTGAATGAACCCGGTATGACAAATGAGATTTTCAGGAGCGCCTGAAAAGGTGATCCATCATTTTTACCTTTCTTCTTTTCAATTGAAAAAAGTCGGAAAATTTGTCTGACCTGGTATGGACATTTCTGCAAACCAAAACCAGTTCCCGATCTTTCAGTTCTTCCCATTGCTGGGAGGTAAACGTGAACACCGACTGCTGATTGATAACCTCTACAGTTTGACGGTATCTTCCGTCTCCGGTCTTTTTAAAAGAGACCAATGCAAACCACTCCGCAGCTGGGTCGCTTTCTGCAAGCCAGCTAAGGCTCCTGTTTCCATTCGGATGCTTCACAAAGGTGATTTTTCCACCCAAACTTTTCCATTCCTGTCTGATTGAAATCGGATTGAAGTCAATGGACTGGAGAACATCCGTTTTTGCAATCGCATCCATCCTGGCCTTCTTTAGCGAATCACTCTCCTCGGGAACTACCGCCGCAACTATTACTTTTGAGGGAGCAAAGTGGGTGCTCTCGTGAACCGGGACAGAACTATTCAGATGGTAGTCCAACAGTGTTTTTGCCTGGTGGGAAGACATTTCGCTCATGTTGGATGCACTGTAAAAGGCAAAACCCTTCACATTTGTTTTGGTCCGGAGGAAGTTAATCTGATCGGTCAGTTCACTTTCACTTTTCCACCCATTCTTCTCGGATGTCGATTTATAAAGTGCCTGACCTATGTACAAAGGTTTGCCGTAACTATTTTCACTCCACCACTGGACAAGGGAGGTAAAATCCCCAAAATGGTTTCCTTTCTCCCAATAGAGTTGAGGTATGACGTAGTCGACCCATCCATTCTTCAGCCATTTTCTTACATCTGCATACAAATCATCGTAAGAACTAATTCCTTTTTTACCGGATGATCCCTGTGGGTCAACGGATTTATTTCTCCAGATACCAAAAGGACTTATTCCAAATTTGAGTTTTGGATTGATCCGGTTGAGCGTATCGTGAAGTGCAGATACAAAGCTGTTTATATTCTCTCTTCTCCAGTCTTTCAACCTTTTGGGAAAATACTCCTTGCCATGCCGAGCGAAACTTTTTTCATCTCCAAATTTTTTCCCTGCCACCGGATAGGGGTAGAAATAATCATCCAGGATGACCGCATCAATCTCGTAATTGTGCGCTACCTCTGCAATCACTTTGACTACATGCCGGATGACTTCAGGATAACCTGGATCCAAAAAGTATTTTTTGTCAAATTCCCTGACATATTGAGGATGTTTGGAGGCAAAACTGTTGGGATCCAGCTGGTAAAACCCCAGATTTCTTACCCTGAAAGGATTAAACCAGGCATGCAGTTCCATGCCTCGTTGGTGACACATCTCTACAGCCCAGGCCAATGGATCATAAAAAGGTTTCGGAGGCCGGCCCTGTTTGCCCGTCAGGAATAGCGACCAGGGCTCGGTTTTTGATGGGTAAAATGCATCAGAAGCTGCCCTTACCTGGAGTATCACAACGTTCAGGTTGAATTTTTGGAATTTATCCAGCAAAGCCAAAAATTCTGCTTTTTGTTCTGCAACTGTCAGGTTAGGTTTGGATGGCCAGTCAATGTTGTTGATCGTGGCAATCCAAACAGCCCTGAATTCTGCACTCTTGGATTCATCATAAGCGGTCATCCCCAGCCTGGCTCCATTTCCATTCCAAGGCAATAAAAGGAGCAGAAATGTAAGCAGAATTGGAATTTTAACGAAGTGGTTCATGTGCTGTTTTTTATTCATGGGCAATTAAAAAGAATGACCAGTCATTTGATTGAGAGGTCATTCCATGGGTATTGATGGTTCCCTTTTTCAGGGATAATATTTTACAAATGCTTCCATTGCTTCGTATTCAGCCATACCTACCGAATCATACATTTTCGCAGTGGAACGGTTTCGCTCTTCAGCCCTTTGCCAGAATTCACGTTCGTCTTCCCCCATAAACATGGCACCTTCTTTCTGAGACTGGTGCCTAAGTATGGCCTCTCTTTTTCTTGACAGTTCAATGGGACTAATTGGAACAGCCATTTCTATTTGGTCGGCATCCCATTCGGCCCAGGCTCCACGGTAAAGCCAAACCCAGCAATTCTTCATCCATTCATGGTCTTTCAGGTATTCAAGCGCTACGAAGATGGCATCCAGGCATACCCGGTGTGTGCCGTGGGGGTCTGACAAGTCTCCAGCCGCAAATATTTGATGTGGTTGTATGGACTCAAGTAGCTCGATGATGATCCGAACATCTGCTTCGCTGATCGGAGCCTTGGATTTGAGTCCGGTTTCGTAAAACGGGAGATCCAGGAAGTGGATATTTTCATTGTTTAAACCAAAATAACGCAAGGCAGATCTTGCTTCCATCCTGCGAATCAAACTTTTAACTTTTCTGAGATCCGGAATATCTATATCATTGTCCTTTTTGTTTTTGATGAAGTTGCTAATCTTTTCCTGCTGAATTTGGGCTACAGGATTGGCTTCATCATAAAAAGCAATGTACTCCTGGTGAAAGTCCAGAAAGCGTGTCACATATTCATCGGAAACTGCAAAATTTCCAGAGACCTGGTAGCAAACATGTACATCATGCCCTTGTTCAACCAGTCGCAAAAGCGTACCTCCCATCGAAATGACATCATCATCCGGGTGCGGACTAAAAATTACGACCCTCTTTTTCTTCGGATTTGCCCTTTCCGGACGGAAAGTATCATCTACATCGGGTTTGCCTCCTGGCCAACCGGTAATAGTATGTTGCAAATCATTGAATACCTTGATGTTGATTTTATAGGCAGAACCGACAGTTGCAAGCAGGTCACTCAGTCCATTGTCGTTGTAATCTTTCCCTGTTAATTTCAACAGGGGTTTACTGGTTTTGTAACACAACCAGAGTACGGCCTTTCTGATGAGGCGATCTTCTGACCAGTCCATGCTATCGAGGAGCCATGGGGTCTTCATCCTGATCAGCTGAAGGGAGGCTCCCTGGTCGACGATCACCTTGGCATCGTGGTGAAACTGTATGTAAGAGGCGGGAACCAGGTTGTTCGGTTCATCTTCGACCATTTGCTTGACAACCTTGGCCTTTGTTTCACCAAATGCCGAAAGGATAATCTTCTTGGCACTCAGAATGGTAGCGATGCCAATGGTGATGGCACTTCTTGGAACATTCATGAAACCCCTGAATTGTTTGGCTTCTTCCTGACGGGTGAGCGGATCGAGCGTGATAATCCGGGTTCTGGTGTTTCTTCCGGAGCCAGGTTCATTGAATCCAATGTGTCCACTTCTTCCAATCCCCAACAACAAGAGGTCGATTCCTCCAGCCTCTTCTATCAACCTTTCATATTCGCGGCAATAGTCATGTACTTCATCCATCATGATGGTGCCATCCGGAATATGAATGTTTTTTGGAGGAATATCAACATGGTTGAAGAGATTCATCCGCATGTAATAATGATAGCTGTGAATGGAGTGGCTGGAGAGGGGATAATACTCATCCAGGTTAAAGGTGATCACGTTTCTGAAACTTAATTCTTCTTCCTGATGCATTCTCACCAACTCAGCGAAAATGCCCAGTTGAGTCGAGCCTGTTGCAAGACCAAGTACACAATTTTTACCTTCGGCTTGTTTTGCAAGAATGAGGTTGGCAACTTCCCTGGCTACTACGATGGAAGCATCCGAGCTCTCCTGGTAAATAAATGTAGGAATTTTTTCATACTTGGTTAGCACATCCCTGCGGGTAAGATTGGTCGGAAAGTGATCCAATGAATGGTCGAAGATCGGATTTTGACTCTGTAGTTTGTTGTTGAGATTTATCACTGTTGAAACATTAAAAGGTGATCGGATTGACCTAAAAAAGAAGTTTTGTTACGGTTTTATACGTCAAAATTAGAAAAAAAGTAACTAAATCAGTAAAATCTAACGATAATATCCTCTATCATTTTATCCTCCAAAGGATCATAATCACTTTTGAGATTTACCAGGAGTGCGTTGGCGGTTAGTTGCCAGAGCATGGCATCAAGTCCCCCCCTGTATTTTTTTATCAACTCAAATGGCGAGTTGCCTGTTTCTCTGTCAATTAGTTTGATAAATAGCTTTATTTGTCTAATATTTAGTGATTTAAGAGTATCAACATAGGTGTTGAAGGTGTGTTTTTCATACCATTTCAGGTAGGCTTTCTTTTGCGCTTTGGTTTTGTAGATGGAGTCGAGTTCTGCATTGACCAGCTTTATTTCGCTGGACACGATTTTGGAAAGGGGGTAGGTCCGTTTGACATCTTCGTAAAGTTGATAGTATTTTCTTTCTTCTTTTCTGTTTTTATATTGGTAATCTCCCTTTATTTCGATCGGAGGGAAATTGAAATGAAGCATTGTATCATTGATTCCCTGCATTTTGTTCAGGGAATCCATGACCGCCTTTTCCCGCATAGATTGAAGGGTGAGCCTTGAATTCTGTGCATGTGTCCTGCTGAGAATGCCAACCAGGAACAATAACAGACATATATATCTTGTTGAAGTGCGCAGGGCTGTATGAAAGTTTGATGGCATAGCTGGTTACTGGTCCCTTCTCTGAACCATGTAATGTGAAATGTTGTGCAGTACCAGGAGTGCATCCTGTATGGATGAAACCTGTTCGAGTATCAAGGTTAGTTTACCCTTGTTCTCCCTTACCCTGCTTTGGGCCGGATTCCTGGAGATCCATTGCATCAATCCCGAAAATTCATTGGAGAAATAGTATTTGGACCGCTGATCGGCAGGAAGGTAGCAGATCATCTTTTTGTCCTTGACGATGAGTTTTTCCATATTTAATCCTATGGCCTGCCAGCGCAGCCTCACAACATTGAGCAATTCACGGGCCTGCAGCGGTATCTGACCGAAACGATCCAGCAGGGTTTGTTCAAAAAGTTTTAATGTTTCTTCACTCTTCAGGTCATCCAATTCCCTGTATAGCAATACTCTTTCTGAAATACTGGAGACGTAGTCATCGGGGAACAGCAGTTCCAGATCTGTATCAATGGTGCAATCCCTGATGAAAGAGGTTTGCAGGAAAGCATTTTGCTGGTCTTTGATCTCCTGCTCCTGAAACACTCCCTGAAATTCATCGTTGCGAAGCTCTTCCATGGCTTCGTTGAGAATACGCTGGTAGGCTTCGAATCCAATGTCGGAAATGAAACCACTTTGCTCACCACCCAAAAGGTTTCCTGCACCACGGATGTCCAAATCCTGCATTGCCAGGTTAAATCCACTTCCGATGTCCGAGAACTCCTCAATCGCCTGTAAACGCCTCCTTGCATCAGCAGTCATCGCTTCAAGGGGAGGGGTAAGCAGGTGGCAATAGGCTTTTTTATTTGATCGGCCAACCCGTCCCCGAAGCTGGTGCAATTCACTCAATCCAAAGTTTTGGGCATTGTTGATAAAAATCGTGTTGGTATTGGGAATATCCAGTCCTGATTCAATGATGGTGGTGGCAATCAGAACATCGTAATCCCCGTTGATAAAATCGAACATCACTTTTTCCAGCTTGTCTCCCTCCATCTGACCATGTCCGACAATGGTTCGTACCTTTGGACAGAGTTTGTGGATCAACCGCTCCAGTTCGTATATATTGCTCACTCGGTTGTTGATAAAAAACACCTGACCACCGCGCGATACCTCATAGTTGATCGCTTCCCTGATAACCTCTTCATCAAAGGAGTGTACTTCTGTTGAAATGGGGTACCGGTTGGGCGGGGGAGTACTGATGATGGAGAGGTCACGGGCACCCATCAAAGAGAATTGAAGTGTCCGTGGTATGGGCGTGGCAGTCAGTGTCAAAGTGTCTACATTCACCTTCAGCTGTTTTAGTTTCTCCTTGACAGAGACTCCAAAACGTTGTTCTTCATCGACAATCAGCAATCCCAGATCTTTGAATTTCACCTCTTTCCCAATCAATTTATGGGTGCCTATCAGGATGTCTACTTTCCCGGAGGCCAAATCCTGGATCACTCTCTTTACATCGGAGGAATGACGTAACCTGCTGATATATTCCACATTGCATGGAAAATCACGAAGTCGTTCCTTGAATGTCTTGTAGTGCTGCAAGGCAAGGATGGTGGTAGGTACCAGAATGGCAACCTGTTTGCTGTCAGTTACTGCCTTGAAGGCAGCACGTACGGCAATTTCTGTTTTGCCAAATCCAACATCTCCGCATATCAGCCGATCCATCGGCATCATTCTTTCCATGTCCTCTTTTACAGCGATGGTTGCCTTGAGCTGATCGGGTGTATCTTCGTAAATGAAACTCGCTTCCAGTTCCTGTTGAAGATAGGTATCAGGCATATAGGCATAACCTTTTTCCATCTTTCTGGCCGCATACAAGGCAATCAATTCGCGTGCAATATCTTTGACCTTGCTTTTGGTCTTGTTCTTCAGATTCTGCCAGGTGGCAGTGCCAAGCTTATGGATGGTGGGCTCCTGTCCCTCTTTACCCTTGTATTTGGAGATGCGGTGGAGCGAATGAATACTCACCAGCAATGAATCATTGTCGCGGTAGGAGAGTCTTACTGCCTCCTGTACGTTGCCGTTTACCTCTGTTCTAACCAATCCGGCAAATTTTCCAATACCATGATCGGTATGCACAACATAATCACCAACCTGCAATTTGCTCAACTCCTTCAGGGTAAGAGCCTGCCGTGATGGTTTTTTGGTTCGTAGCTTGTATCGGTGGTAGCGTTCAAATATTTGGTGATCGTTGTAACAGCAAATTTTAAGTTCATGGTCAATGAATCCCTCCTGGAGCGCAAAAGGCAAAGAATCTAGTTTTTGCGGATCACCTTTGTCGTCAAAAATGGCATGGAGCCTGTCTATCTGCTTTGAACTGGAGGATAGAATCAGGTTGAGGTATCCTTTGTGCCTGTTTTCCTTCAGATTGGCACCAAGAAGGTCGAAGTTTTTATTGAAAACAGGCTGTGGTGTGGTATGAAATTCCACGGAAGAGGCGCCGCTTCTTTTGTCTTGTTTTAATTCAACAAGGGCAAATTTTCGGATGAAGTCCTTAAATTGTTCGGCAGACAAGAGTTCTCCGCCTATTTCTGTATGAGCTTCCCTGGAATCTTCATGTGAGGTAAGGCTTAACTCCCCGATAAAATTGGTGAGATACTCAAAATTCCTCGCAACCAGGAAGGTTTTGTCGTCTAAAAACTCAAAAAATGAGACCTTTTTTTCATCGTTAAGTCCCTCCTGTATGTTCGGGATAATTGAAATCTTGTTGTATGGGACTTTCGAAATTTGGTCTTCAATGTCGAATGAACGAATCGTTTCGACCGTATCCCCAAAAAAATCGATGCGGTAAGGATCCTCATTGGAGTAGGAAAATATATCGACAATTGATCCGCGTATGGAGTATTGACCAGGTTCAAATACAAACTCAACTCGCTCAAAACCATATTCATACAGCAATTCATTTACAAAAGAAATGGAAAGTTTGTCTCCGGTTTTTACATGGAGGGTGTGTTTTTGAAGTCCGCTTTCAGAGACTACCATCTCCATGATTGCTTCAGGATAGGTGACAATTAGCTGATCTTTCTCGTTGGCGGTGAGTTTGTTCAGTACATCGGTGCGCAATATGATGTTTTCATTGTCCACATGGTCGTGCCAGATGTTGCGTTTGAAGGAGGAGGGAAAGAATAGCAACTCCGCTTCACGGCCCAACATCTGAAGATCATCGTAGAAGAAAGCAGCCTCTTCCCGGTCATTGAGAATGAACAGGGCTTGGTAGGGATGCATCTCATACAATACAGAAAAGGCCACTGTAGCGGATGATCCGGATAAACCTGAAATGGTAGTTTTTTTTCTGCCGGAGCCGGCCAAAGCCTCTTTTAATCCAACCATGGAAGGATGGGAGCGGTATAGATGCAGAAAATCTGTTAATTCCAATGGGTGCCTTTTGGTGAAAGTGCGAAGTTACAAATTTTGGGGATTGTGTCGAATGTTCAAGCCGGATGTCTCCTTTTTTTGTTATTTTGGGTTGGCTTTTATTCAAAAATCAAAATTAGAAATTAATTGAAGATGAAGGTATTCAAATTCGGAGGTGCTTCGGTTAAAGATGCGGCAGGTGTTAAAAATACCGCTGCCATCATCTGCTCAGATCCAGGTCAACTGATTGTAGTGGTATCCGCCATGGGAAAAACAACCGATGCTTTGGTGGAAGTAACCAGAAATTATTTTGCTGGTCATATTGAGGTGGCACGAACGGGCATCTCCACCATGAGAGATTATCACCTTAAAATTGTCAATGATCTTTTTGAAAACGGACACGAAAAGCTGCAGAATTCGATAGTTGAGGAGTTTGAAGCCCTGACCAAAAGAGTCAGCATTCCTCCATCATTGAACTATGATTTTGAATATGACCAGATTGTATCCACAGGAGAAATGGTCTCCACCGAAATAGTGGCTACTTACCTGAATCACCTGGGTAGGGTAACCAAATGGATAGATGCCGGACATTACATCCGTACCAATGATACATGGCGAGAAGGGGTGATCGATTGGGAACTTACCAGGAGACTTCTTCCCCAGGCTATTCAGTTCAATGAAAACAGCGTATGTCTAACCCAGGGCTTTATTGGGGCTACCAATTTTAATCTGACCACAACCCTGGGTCGGGAAGGATCAGACTATACAGCTGCCATTTTGGCAAACGTCATGAATGCTGAAAGTGTAACTATCTGGAAAGACGTTCCGGGAATCATGAATGCCGATCCTCACAAGTATGCGAAAACCTACATGCTGGAGAAACTTTCCTACCGGGAAGCTGTTGAAATGACCTATTACGGAGCCAAGGTAATTCATCCTAAAACAATGAAGCCTTTGGTGGAGAAGTTGATCCCTTTGTATGTCAAATCTTTCATCCACCCCGAGAAGAGTGGCTCAATGATCTGCGACATCGACCATCCGATGGAGTATATACCAGTTTTTATCAACAAGGAGGATCAGGTACTGATAACTGTATTACCCAAGGATTTTTCATTTATCGCAGAGGAAAGCATCTCCAATCTTTATAAAATCTTCTCCAAATTCAGAATGAAAGTCAATTTGGTTCAACAATCTGCCATGAATTTTTCGTTGGCAATTGATCGCCCTGAAAGGGATTTTGACCTTCTGATTCAAGCGTTATCTGACCATTTTGTGGTGCATTACAACGATGGACTTGAATTGCTTACCATCCGATATTTTACCCAGGATGCAGTTACAGAGAGCACGAAGGACAGGACCATCTATGTCGAGCAGCGTACCCGAAAGACCGTTCGGTTTTTGCTGAAATGATTACAAGCTATCGCGGTTAAAGGTGAGTCTTTCACCTTTGAATTGTTCATGGAAGTTCCCCTTCTTGCCCGGATGGTTGTTTTCATAAACAAGTCTGCCATTTACGAAAGTATGGGTAATGTAGTAGAAAAAGGATTCACCTTCGAAAGGGGACCAGTTGCATTTGGCCTGGATATTCTCTTTGGAGACCGTCCATTTTCCGGTATCAACCAACACAAGATCAGCTTTGTATCCTTTTCGGATATATCCCCTTTTTTCTATGCCAAACAGGTCAGCAGGAGCATGACACATCTTTTCAACAACCTTTTCTATCGAAATCTTGCCGTTGCGACTCATTTCCAGCATTGCAGCAAGGGAATGTTCCACCAATGGCCCGCCTGAAGGCATTTTAAGGTAAGTATTATTTTTTTCAGCCTCTGTATGCGGTGCATGATCAGTAGCAATAACATCGATCTTGTTCTCGTTTACCGCTTTCATCAGGCTGGCCCGGTCGTTGGCAGATTTGATGGCAGGATTCCATTTGATCTTTGCACCATATTTCTCGTAATCGCTATCTGAAAACCACAGGTGGTGTACGCAAACCTCAGCTGTTATTTTTTTGTTCTTTACTGGCGCTGATTCAAAAAGTGCGATTTCAGCGGCTGTTGAAAGATGCAGAATGTGCAGCCTGGTGCCAAATTTTTTGGCAAGTTCCACAGCCTTGGATGAGGAGTTGAAGCAGGCACTGGTATCCCGGATTTTTGGATGTTCGGTTACCGGAATATCCTCCCCATACTTCTCAATGGCTGCTGCAAGATTTGCCTGTACAATTGTTTCATCTTCGCAGTGGACAGCAATAAGCATTTTAGACTGCTGAAAGAGTGCAGAAAGTGTAGCAGGGTTGTCTACCAGCATATTTCCGGTCGAAGAACCCATAAATACCTTGATGCCGCATACTTTTGATGGATCGGTCTTTAGCAACTCCTCCAGGTTATCATTGGTTGCTCCCATGTAAAAGGAGTAGTTGGCCAGCGATACCTGTGAAGCGCGTTCGTATTTTTCGTTCAATCGCTCCTGGGTCGTGGCCTGTGGGGATGTGTTTGGCATCTCCATGAAAGAGGTCACCCCGCCTGCCACAGCGGCTTTCGATTCTGAATAGATGTCACCTTTGTGCGTTAAACCGGGCTCACGAAAATGAACCTGATCGTCGATGATGCCCGGCAGCAAGAATTTTCCTGCAGCATCAATCACCTCTGCCTGGGCCAATACTGCATCAGGCACTGCATCCCTGAAAATTTTCTCAATGATGCCGTTTCTGATTAGCAGGCTCGTATCTCGCAGAATCTTGCCTTCGTTTACTACTTTGGCATCTTTAATGATAATGTCCATCGTGCAAATATATTTTGGTTTAAATGGTCAAATGGAATCGAACACCAGTTATGCCTATCAAGGATATTTTCTGCTGTCGATGCTTAATTTCACTTTCTAAATATGAAGGTAAACAATTTTTAATTCTTTTTCCCCGGATTTGTAAAATAGCTGGCAATCTTCATTCTGATCACGCCCTTGAATGCCTCTCCAAAAATACCTCCGCTCATCTTGGAGGTTCCCTCCTTGCGGTCGGTGAAAATAATGGGTACTTCCACGATTTTAAATCCAAGTCTCCAGGTTTTAAACTTCATTTCGATTTGGAAACCATATCCTTTCATCCGTATTCTATTGAGGTCTAACTGGTCTAGTACAGTGCTCCGGTAGCATTTGAAACCTGCAGTGGTATCCATGATCTTCATACCGGTTACCATTCTGACATATTTGGAGGCAGCATAGGACATCAATACCCTTTTCAGTGGCCAGTTGATTACGTTGATCCCTGAAATATATCTTGATCCAATGGCGAGGTCTGCCTCCCCCTCACTACAAGCCTGGTACAGTGGAATCAGATCATCCGGGTTGTGTGAAAAATCGGCATCCATTTCAAAAATGTACTGGTATTTGTGTTCCAATGCCCATTTGAAGCCGGTAAGGTATGCCGTACCCAATCCCAGTTTCCCAGTGCGTTCGATCATGTGTAGTTGGGCAGGATGATTTTTGATTAGATTTCTGACAATCTCCGCAGTCCCATCCGGGGAGTTATCGTCGACTATCAGGATATGAAAGGGTTTTGAAAGATTCAAGAGTGTGCGGATCATCCGCTCAATGTTCTCCTTTTCGTTGTAGGTGGGTATAATAATGATGCTGTCAGACACGATTTCCTTGTTTCAATGTTGTGGTAAAATTAATACAAATGTGCTATTTCTTGTTTACAATTTGTCAAGCCCTACTTTATTTTTATTTTTTTTGAGCGTTTAACGTTTCAGATATTCAAAAGAATAGCCATCGGTAATATTTTTTTTACGAACTATTTTGGTTGGGAAGTTGTATAAGAACAAAAAACGCTTTACATTTGCACTCCCTTTCGGGCATTAACCGG
>CAZVTL010000039.1:20631-21389 GCA_964630075.1 uncultured Tangfeifania sp. | reverse complement strand
TCCCGCAGGCCAGCTGGTTCCTGGATGCCATCCACGAGAAAATTGTTCCGCTTGCTGGTTATACTCCGGGTGAGAATTTTACCGATATGGAGCAGATCCGCAGGGCGAAGATGGGAGTGTGACAGAATGTGAAAATTGGAAAATGTGGAAATTGGAAAATGTGGAAATGTGAAAATGTGAAAATTGGGAAATGTGAAAATTTGAAAATGAGCAGGGTCCCTGGGAGACACAAGAAAAAAAAAGGAGATATTGAAGATGATCTCCAACCCTTAAGGGGTTTACTGTGAATAACCCGGGGCAAAGCGACGAAGGAGCGGACCCCCGGGTAAAAAGAGAAACAAAAGAACCCGTCCGCGAACAAATTTTGAAGATAACGGTTCTCTTGTTATCGGACGGAATTGGTAAAATATAAAAAGAAGAAGAAAAAAGCATGGATTTTTGGAACCGCTTTCCCGGTAGGGACGAATTGTTGACATGGTATGAAAAGAACGGGAAGGGCACCATCTATTCGGTGAATGCCCACCTACATACACCTTATTCCTTCAGTGCTTTCAGGGATATTCCCCAGGCATTGGACATGGGCGTGGCTGAAAATGTCAGGGTGATGGGAATCAATGATTTCTACTCCACCGATGGCTATGCCGAATGGGCAGAAGCATGCTCCTCCCGCGGAATTTTCCCGCTCTTTAACATCGAATACATCAGCCTGAACAAAGCTGACCAATTGGCTGGATTGAAGGTGAATGATCCTGGAAATC
>CAZVTL010000039.1:4673-20621 GCA_964630075.1 uncultured Tangfeifania sp. | reverse complement strand
GGATGAACCTTTTGCCTCGGCACTGGAATCTGTGCGGACAGAATCCAACAAGCATGTTGCAGCGATGTGCATGAAAGTGAATGACTTGCTGAGATCCATCGGTTCGTTTTTTGAGCTGGATTTCGAAGAGATCAGAACCGGCATGACCAAGGGAATGGTCCGTGAACGTCACCTTGCCAAAGCCATTCGGGAGAATGTGGAGAAACGGTTTGTGACAGACGAGGCTAAACTTGGTTTTTACCAGCAGCTTTTTGGTGGAAAACCACTCACATCGTCACTTGATGCACCTGCTGCCATAGAAAACGAACTCCGCAACAATTTGCTCAAGGCAGGAGGCCCGGCATTTATACCGGAGCCAGCCGAAGCGTTTCTAGATTCGGAACTTGTTTGCAGGATGATCCGGAACCAGGGGGGAATACCTACCTATCCATTCCTTGCTGATGACAACAACGGCAATTTCACCCCTTTTGAAGGTTCCAAAGCGGAGGCAGCCAAAATTCTGAAGGAGCGGAATATCTGGTCCGTAGAGTTTATCACCACCAGAAACAGTCTGGAAGTGCTCGAAGATTATGTCAGTTTCTTTTACGGGGAAGGATTCACAGTAACACTTGGCACCGAGCACAATACACCGGCCATGGAGCCTATCGAGCTCTTTGCCCGTAAAAAAACAGCACTTTCGCCGGAAGTAAAGGAGATCAACTTCAAGGGCGCTTGTCTGGTAGCAGCACATCAATATCTTTCAGCACGCGAAGGGAGTGGCTACCTGGATCTCAATGGAAAGCCTGCCATAGAAAAACGAAATTATTTTGAGCAACTGGGAAGGGCGCTCATAGCCTACCAAATACAGCACAAAAATGGTTAATGCAATTGTCAAACAGGTGCTTCCGGCACTTAGGATGCTGGCTTCCAGAGAGAATGTGCTAACCATTCGGCTGGATGACAGGGAGATTTTTTCTCAGATTCAGTCAGAGGAGGAGGTGAGGGAGCTTCCTTTCATATTGGATGATTCTACCATTCTGATGGTGGATGAGACCACCAATCCTGCAGAAATTATTTCAGACCTTGAGGTGAAATTGTCGATGTGGAAGGAAGATCGTTCCTGGTATCCCGATTATGTATGGATCAAGGAGATCGGTTTGGTCGCAATGGCGCCCAATGCCTCACAACTGGATGAAATGCTGGGTGGGGCTGAACGGGATTATTCCATTTCCCCCGGTAGACTCCTCGACAAGATTACCATCGTTACCGGTGCCGCCATGGGGTTTGGTGCAGGTATCGCTGAAATGCTCTTTCGCGAGGGAGCCAATGTGGTAATAGCCGACTGGAACGATGCCGAGGGAGTCAAAATGGCCGATAGCCTGAATCATAATCTTACCAGTAACAGGGCGCTTTTTGTCAAGGTCGATGTTTCTGATGCAGCATCTGTGGAAAGTATGGTTGCAACAGTAACCAAACATTTCGGGGGGCTGGATCTGATTGTCAGCAATGCCGGTGTCTTGCGTGCTGGATCCCTGGACGAGATGACTCCTGAGAATTTTGATTTTATGACCAATGTCAATTACAAAGGCTACTTCCTTTGTGCCAAATATGCCTCGGCTGTGATGAAAATCCAGTCAAAGTACCGAAGTGACTACTTCACCGATATTATCCAGATCAATTCAAAATCCGGACTGAAGGGGAGTAACAAAAATTTCGCCTATGCCGGCGGAAAGTTTGGCGGAATAGGTTTAACCCAATCCTTTGCCATGGAATTGATGCCTCACAAGATCAAGGTCAATTCCATCTGTCCCGGTAATTTTTTCGAGGGGCCGCTCTGGAGCGATCCTGACAAGGGACTCTTCGTCCAATATTTAAAAGCCGGAAAGGTTCCCGGAGCCAAAACCATCGAGGAGGTAAAGGCCTTTTATGAGGCACAGGTTCCTGCCGGCAGGGGCTGCAGGGTAATAGATGTATTTCGTGCCATCCTTTACATTATTGAACAGGAATACGAAACAGGCCAGGCCGTGCCGGTTACAGGTGGGCAGAATATGCTTAATTAGGAATTTTGGATTTTGGATTTTGGATTTTCGATTACGTCCTGATCAATATTTGTTCTTTAATTTCCGATATCTTGGAAGTTCCATATTCCAAAATCGAAAATCGAAAATCCAAAATTTTAATGAATTGAAAAAATAGATATGAAAACCAAAGCAGTCCGTTTATACGGGAAGAAGGATCTCCGTCTGGAGGAGTTTGAACTTCCTGCCATCCGGGAGAATGAGATTTTGGCCAAGGTAGTTTGTGACTCCCTTTGCATGTCCTCCTACAAGGCTGCCTCTCAAGGCACCGACCACAAGCGCATTCCGGATGATGTGGCAGAGAATCCGATCATCATCGGGCATGAATTTGCCGGTGAACTGGTCGAGATTGGAGCCAAGTGGCAGAGTCAGTTCAAACCGGGAGATAAATTCTCCATCCAGCCTGCCCTCAATTATGTGGATGGTCCGGTCGGCGTGTTGAGCGCACCAGGCTATTCCTACCATTTTATTGGGGGGGATGCAACTTATGTAATCATTCCCAATGAGGTGATGGAGCTGGGAGCCTTGCTGCCTTTTTCCGGTGATGGCTTTTATCCGGCCTCCCTTGCGGAGCCGCTCTCCTGTGTGATCGGAGCCATGCATGCCAACTACCATATTACGCCCGGTTCCTATATCCACAACATGGAAATTGTTGACGGAGGCAAAATGGCCATATTGGCCGGTGTTGGACCGATGGGACTGGCTGCCATCAACTACGTGCTGAACCGCGAAGATCGGAAACCCTCCTTGCTGGTGGTTACCGACATCGAGCAATCCAGGCTGGACAGGGCTGCGACACTCTATACAGTTGCATACGCAGCTTCCCGCGGAATTGAGCTTCAATACATCAATACCACAACTTATACCGATCCTGTGAAGGAGCTAAAATCCCTAACGGGGGAAGTTGGCTACGATGATGTGTTCGTTTTTGCCCCGGTAACTCCGGTGGTTGAACAGGCTGATGCCTTGCTGGCTTTCGACGGCTGTCTGAATTTCTTTGCCGGACCCTCCAATCCGGAATTCAGCGCCAGGATCAATTTCTACAATGTCCACTACGCCTATACGCACCTCGTGGGAACGAGCGGCGGAAATACCGATGACATGAAGGAGGCTATACAATTGATGTCGAAAGGGTTGGATCCAGCCGGTCTGGTGACACATATCGGCGGATTGAATGCTGTGATCGATGCGACCCTCCACCTGCCTGAAATCCCGGGAGGCAAGAAGTTGATCTACAATCATATCGAAATGCCATTGACTCCCATTGCTGATTTTGCTGAGAAAGGTAAAACCGATCCGCTCTTTGCCGAATTGTATAAACTCTGCGAAAAACACAACGGTCTTTGGAATCTGGAAGCTGAACGATTCCTGCTCAAAACAATTGAATAACCAGACTTTACAAAGCTGGTTTATTGAAGTACTTGTTTATCAATCCTATCAGTTGAAATCGGTTGATGGGTTTCTCAATGTAATCATTGCATCCGGCTTCAAGAGCCTTTTCTTTGTCACCGGTGAGTGCGAAAGCCGTTTGTGCCAGGATGATCACCTGTGAATTAAACTCCCTGATTTGTCGGGTTGTTTCATAGCCATTCATCTCTGTCATCTTGATGTCCATCAGAATCAGATCAATTCCTTCATCATTTAGACAAATATTTAGAGCTTCTCTTCCTGATTTTACCCGTAGAACCTCGCAATGGAGACTGGCCAGAATTGTTGCCAGAAAAATAGCAGAAATTTCATCGTCTTCTACAATTAGAATTTTGATAGAGCGGGTATTGGGTGTAACCGGCTCATTTTTCACCAAAAAGGAACGACCATTAGACTGGTCCACTTTCGCCTCTCCTGCCTGTTGGTATGGAAGGGTGAAGTAAAAGGTTGAGCCTTCCCCCTTGATGCTTTCAACCCAAATCCTGCCACCCAGCATTTCTGCATAGGCCTTCGATATGGTTAAACCCAGTCCGGCTCCCTGCCTGGCTCCAATATCCTGAATGTCTGCCTGAATAAACCTGTCAAATATGACCTGCTGGCGATCTGTCTCAATTCCGATTCCTGTATCCTTCACGTAGAACTGCAGGAATGGTTCGCGTTGTGGTTGTTTTAGAGAAAATTCATGGTTTTTACCAGCAACCAGTTCATAACCAAATTCGACGGTACCTTTGTCGGTAAATTTGATGGAATTCTTCACCAGGTTGGTTAGAATGCCATAGACCTTCTCCTTGTCTGTCAGGATGATAGATTTATTTGAAGGCAGAGTTGATTTGCAGGTAAGTAGGATTCCTTTTGCTTGAGCCATGGGTTTGAAAAAGGTCTGGATAAAATCAATTTGTTCATTGATATTTGATTTTGATAGGAAAACTTCCATCAATCCTGATTCAATTTTTGAGATATTCACAATATCGTTGATAATATTCAGCATGCGGATTCCGCTCTTTTCAATGATGCCAATGTATTGTTGTTGTTCTTCGCCAGAGAGATTGGGTTCCTTCAGCAGATCGGCAAACCCCAGTATTCCGTTCATGGGGGTGCGTATTTCGTGGCTCATGTTGGCCAGAAAGGCCGATTTGAGGTGATCGCTTTGTTCGGCATGCTCTTTGGCGGTAACCAGTTCCTGCTCTACCAAATTTCTTTCCAGTTCACCGGCAGCACGCAATGCTACCAACTTAAGTAAGGATTCAGCAAATTCCTGTTTTTTCAATGGATTTCTTCCAATCACCGCAATCAATCCGATCGGATGACCGTCGAAACTGGTTAGGGTGGTCCCAATGTAGCTGACAGCTTTGAGTTCACTCAAGGCTGCATCATTTGGGAACAATTGGCAAACTTCCGATGGAAAGCAGCAGATTGTTTTGTCCACAACTTCGCCACAAGGGGTTTCTTTCAGACTATAGGATAGGTTTGTATCAAATGTTCCATCATGGTAAACTGCAATGGTTTGCGCTGTTAATCCGTCAGCATCGAGTTTGTCAATGCAAACATACTCCATGTCAAGGCTTTGCGACAGGTATTTTGCTATAGATTCAAAGAAATTTATCGATGACCCGGGATTGCTGATGTGCAGTAGGAAGGCTTGTGTCTCTTCCAGCATTTTTCGCTCGGTAATATCTGTGGCTGTCACATAGCATTGGTCTCCTTCCTCATTTAATATACCTGTAAGGTACAAATACCTTGGCTGATACTCTTCTGTAAGCAGGGGCAATTCGCCGACTGTTTTGGTTTTGTTTTGAAAGATGGTTTCAAGAAAATGGAGAAATGGTGCTTTAGAACTTTCAGGTACAAAAAGGGTAAAACTTTTCTCTATAAGTTGCGACCTGTTTTTACCCAACATTTTGGCACCCATTAGGTTTATTTGCATGATCCTGGCTTGCCTGGAAAGTGTAAAATAGCCCGTTGGTGCAAAGTCATACAGTTCGATATATTTTTCAGATGCTATCGATGCGAGTTCTTTTGCCAGAACCAGCTCTTCATTTTGCATTTCTAGCTCTATCTGGTGAACTTCAAGTTCATGGATCAACCTTAGGTTTTCGATTTCGGGAGGGGGATTGCTTGCATGGTCCTTGTCTGTAAGCTCTCGGGAGGATTTCAATCGATCTTCTGCCTTTTGGCGAAGATTCGAGGCTTCGTGCTGGGAAAATCTTTGCATGGTACTGAAAGATTAATTATTAATTGAAGCCTGATAATCAGGAAGAGATGGATACCTAACAACAACAAAGTATGTGGCCAAATTGTTCTGCCATTATACCTGTATCATGGTTTCACGTATAAAGCACTGAACAACTTTTGCTTGTGCCACCAAATAAACATTGCTAACAAACTCTACATTGATCTTGCGTCCGTCCGCAGTTTCAAGGGGCAGATTTTCATAACGTACCATCTCCTTCTGCTGCAATTCCAAAAATTTATCCTTGTTGGCTATAATATCTTTGAGAAATCCGATTTGCCAGATGGTTTTTTCCAGGAATTGTTCCTTGGAGTATCCAAGTAGTTCGACCAAAAATGGATTTACATCCACGATCTTTCCGGTCTCTGCATCCAGAATTAGTATCCCCTCTTTTGCGGATTCAAAGAGGCTACGGTATCTGATTTCTGAAATGTTCAAGGCCATCTCCGTTTTTTTGGCAAGCGTTATGTCTGTCAGGGTGATTACCAGTCCATCGATATGGTCGTCCAAAGTGCGGTATGGTAAAATCCTGACATTGTACCATCTTCCTCCTTCAGCCTGTATCGGTGTTTCAATGGAAATGAGCGTGTCAAGTACTTGCCTGGCATGTTGATCAATATCCGGATATTTCAAATCGGAGGCCTGGTCGGTAAAGGGTCGGCCAATATCGACCTTCCGCAGTTTAAATATTTTGGTGGCTTGCTCGGTAAATCTTCGGATATTTAAATTATTGTCCAGGAAGAGGGTGGCAATCTCAGTACTGTTGAGCAGATTTTTCATGTCTTCGTTGGCCTGGACAAAATCACTCACTTTGCTTTGCAGTTCAACATTGACCGTCTGTAACTCTTCATTCAAACTTTGCATCTCCTCTTTTGATGTGGTGAGTTCTTCGTTGGTGCTCTGCAACTCTTCGTTGGTGGATTGCAGCTCTTCGTTGGTAGATTTGAGCTCTTCCTGTGAAGTCAGCATCTCTTCGCGCAAACCCTGCAGATCTTCCTGGCTACTTTGCAGCATCAACTCCATCTTCTTGGTTCTTCCGCTGGCTCTAGCCGGCTTGATTGTTTTTTGTTTCAATTCATAATTCACCTTTGTGGTAACATCTGAAAACAATAACAAGATCATGCCCTTGATTGAATTTTGAGTATCCAGTCTTTGGATGGTGATATCAGCGTAAAGTGAACTTCCTTCCGCCCCGACTTTGATACTCCGCAAACTAAACTCATTGTAATTTTGCATGGCTTTTCGCATGGCGCCAGGCAGTTCACTTCGCAAGCCTTCACGTGCCATCACATAAATGTTGTAGTTGGCTTTTCCGGCCACGGGTTCAAGGTATTTGCCAATCCTGCCGGTCATGTAGATGATGTCACCTTTTTCGTTTACCAGTGCACTGGCAGGTGCGAAACGCTGGAGCAATACCTGATCGGCAAGGATTTGAATATTTTCTACCACATGTGATGTTGCCGGATTTTCTGCAACCCTGGTTGAACGGTAGCTAAAAGAACTTGGAAAATCAGTGAGGTCGGTAGCACTTGGAGAGGAGGTACGACCATATATTTTTAGTTTGTTGTCGATTTCACTGAATCCATCACTTTTGCCGTTGCAGGTTTCTGCTGAACCCAACACCATAATCCCGCCAGGATTCAGACTGTAGTTAAAGAGAGACATCAGTTTTTTTTGCAGGTCCGATTCCATGTAAATCAGCATGTTCCTGCAAGTGAGGATGTCAAGCTTTGTAAATGGCGGATCTTTGATCACATTCTGGGGGGCAAATACCACCATCTCCCGGATTGCAGCTAACACCCGAAACCCTTTTGGCTCGATGGTAAAATAACGATTGAGCCGTTCGGTAGAAACCTCTGCCACAATATTCGGAGCATACAGCCCTTTCCTTGCTTCGTCAATGGCATCCGGATCAAGATCCGTGGCAAATATCTGCAGGCTAATATTTTTCTTGGATTTTTCAACGGCCTCCTTAAAAACTATTGCCAGTGAATAGGCCTCTTCCCCGGTAGAACAGGCCGTGACCCATGCACGCATAACATATCCGGCCGGCAATTGGGCTATCAACTTGGGAAGTATCTCGTTTTTGAGTTTTTCCCAAACAGCCGTGTCCCTGAAAAAGCTGGTCACCCCGATTAGCAGCTCTTTGAACAGGATTTCCAACTCTTTGGGATTTTCCTGACAAAATCGTACATAGCTATTCAGCTTGTCGATCTGGTGCACCCCTTTGCGTCTTTCAATTCGGCGAAAAAGAGTATTTATTTTGTAATGCGAAAAGTCATGACCGGATTGCTCGCGTATCAGTAAGATAATTTTATCGAGGTTGCCTTTACTTTTGTCGTTTATCAATACATCGGCTTTTTCAGCCGGAAAATTTTTGAGAAGTTCCATGAGTTTTAAGGGCAACTCATCTGCAGATGCAACAATGTCTGCATTTACAGCTGCGATGGCGCTCCGGGGCATTCCGTCAAATTTGGAGGAGGTGGGTGTTTGGACCAATGCGATTCCGTTTTTGTCTTTGATGGCCTTTAGTCCAAGGCTGCCATCCGATCCCATTCCCGACAGGATAATTCCGATGCTTTTTTCCTGCATGTCATCGGCCAGTGCGCAAAAGAAAATATCAATGGGCAACCGCAATCCTCTTGTTTCAACTGGATCGAACAATAGCAAGGCACCATTCAGCATGGAAAGGCTTTTGTTCGGGGGTATTACATAAACGCAATTGGGTTTTAATTTAAGATTGTCACTGGCCTGATACACCTTCATGGGCGTTATTCGCTGAAGTAACTCCGGCATAATCCCAATGTGTGTTGGATCAAGATGCTGAATAACCACAAATGCCATCCCATTGTCTTTGGGCATATGGCTGAAGAATTGCTCCAATGCTTCGAGTCCGCCGGCAGAGGCTCCAACACCAATGATGGGAAAATTGATTGTATGGATGCTGTTTTCTGTTTTGATCCTGGATGATGTCAGACCATCGGCCAACTTATTTTCTTCGTGCAGAAGCGAGACCGATTCATTGCTTTTTAAGGAATCCATGGTGGGGTAAGAATTAAGTGCATAGATCGTGTTTTGTGCCGGATCAATGTATTTGCACTGTCATATCTGTACCAGGGTGTAAATGCAATACCTCACTTTCAAAGATAGTCAAATAAATTTGGAAATTGGGAAATGATTACTTCCCACAAATTTTCAGGATTTGATGCATTACGAGTTATATGAGGTATTGTTGTTTATCCCCCCCTCTCAAAGAAGCAGATAAAATCCTAACCCACCGTTTTACTCAGATATTTATTGACCAACCCTGTCAATTGCAATCTGTTGATGGGTTTTTCGATGTAATCATTACAACCTGATTTTATCGCTTTTTCTCGGTCACCTGCAAGCGCATATGCTGTTTGGGCAATAATTATTACCTCTGAATCGAACTGCCTGATCAATCGGGTAGCCTCGTAACCATCCATATCCGCCATCTTGATATCCATCAGGATCAAATCAATGACGGAACCGCTTCGACAGCTATCAACAGCCTCTTTTCCTGATTTAACTTGTATAATATTGCGATTGAAACCGGCTACCAGTGTTGCGAGGTAAGTGGAGGAGGTTTCATCATCTTCCGCGATTAAAATATTGATTGTTGGGGCATTGGATTTGTCGTTTTCCACTGGCTGGGATAGGTAATTCAATGGTGATGTTTTGTTTGGCATCTGCGAAATCCGGTTGTAAGGAAGCGTAAAATAGAAAGTGGAGCCTTCCCCTTTTTCACTTTCCATCCATATTTCTCCTCCCAGCATTTCTACATAGGCCTTTGCAATGGCTAATCCCAGTCCGGCTCCCTGTCGGGCATTTACATCATGGATATCCTCCTGGATAAAACGTTCAAATATGACTTTGTGACGATCTGCCGCAATACCAATACCGGTATCTTTCACATAGAATTGCAGGAATGTTTCCGGCGGTAGGGACATGGCATGCCTTGTCTCTACAACGGTTTTATGAATATTTTCTGCCACCAATCTGTATCCAAATTCAATAGAACCCTTCTCTGTAAATTTGATGGCATTCTTAACCAGGTTGGTCAGGATGCCATACACCTTCTCCTTGTCAGTCAGGATGATCGATTCTTTTGCAGGGAGAGCTGTCTTGCTGAAAAGGTGGATTCCCTTGGCTTCTGCCATGGGTTTGAAGAAGGTTTGAATAAAATCAATCTGCTTGTTGATGTTTGATTCAATTAAGACAACTTCCACCAATCCGGCCTCAATTTTAGAGATGTTCATGATATCGTTGATGATATTCAGCATGCGGGCACCACTCTTTTCAATGATTTCGATGTATTGTTGCTGCTCCTCACCCGTGAGATTGGGTTCTTTCAGAAGGTCTGCAAACCCCAGAATGCCATTCATCGGAGTGCGTATTTCGTGGCTCATATTGGCAAGGAATGCCGATTTGAGGTGGTCCGACTGCACTGCTTTGTTTTTTGCCGCAGTTAGTTCAACTGTGCGTTCACCAACAATTTTTTCAAGGTTTTTGTTTGCATCTTCCACAAACTCCTTTTGCTTGTCAAGTTCCTGATTCAGATAAAAATCACGGCGAGCATAATATTCAATATTGTAGGCACCCAGCATTCCGATAAGGTTAGCGCTTACAAAGAAAAAATTGTTGTTAATCAGGAGTAAAATGGAAGTATTGGTGAATGCGAATGCACCGATGTTAAAAATCAGTAATGTTAACCATCCGGCAATAGTTGCCATAAAAAAGCGCAATTTGATAAAGAAATATCCTGCCGAAAAAATCAACATCATGCCTGCATAATAGGCATAATTCTCAGGAACAAGCATGTTCATGATCGTAATGCCCACTCCTGCAGCGATAAAGCTGATAAACAACAAAGCTTGCCAGATCTTGCGAAATATGCTGGTAAAAGATAGAATCAAAACCAGCACAAGTAGCGGTACAACAAAATAGAAACGAATGGCAAGAAATAGGTTTGCATATTTCGGAACCATTAACGAATCAAGGTATCCAAATGAAGCATAGAGTAAGATGACTAAAAAAAAGGCAATCCTCAACTGATTGATCGAGTCATAAAAATATTTTTTTAAGAACAATCTTTCACTCTTTTCGTGAAATGACAAGGTCAACTTGTTATAAATCATGCCACTAATATTTGTTTTTTCAAATTCCATCTGTCGGTCAATTATGAGAAATGCTGAATTCCAAGTTTTTAATTTTGAATATAATAGGTTGTTAATCCTCGAAAATGCGAGAATTCCCAAAGAACAGTTTACTTCAACTTGTAAATTCTTTGTTTTGAAATTCAATTTTTTTTCTCCTTTCCCACTTATTCGTTTTCAGCAGAAATATTGAGGAGAACCACCATGAAAATTTAACAACTGAAAATCAAAATTGTTCCCCGGATCCTGTTGTTTCCTTAAAATTACTAACTTTCTAAGCTAAAAGAAGTCTTATGGAAAAAGAGAAGCTTGACCAGATTTCGATCTCTGCGTTGTTTAAACGGAGAAAGACCGACCGCGATATTTTTCAGGAGTTGATGCCCAACAAGGTTAAGGAGGTATTGCTTTTTGCGACCCTCTACGATGCCTATTCCATTGAGCGGGAGGGGCAATTTTCAGATAAGATTTTCGGGGAGTATCTGCAGCTCAATCTCTATGCAGCGCCGCGCTTTACCAGTGTCAATACTCCGGAAGAGGTGGTTCCCACCATCAATCTTCGTCACTTTGATTTGATTATTATCATGGCCGGTGTCGACAAGGAGATGCCAATCCGAGTGGCAGGGATGGTCCATTCCAGCAAACCCCGAATTCCCATCTTGCTGCTGGTCAACAACAACAACGATGTAGGCTATTTCAAAAGGGCTGCAGCCCATGTTCCTGCGATCGATCGAGTGTTTGTCTGGAATGGCAATTCCAATGTTTTCCTGGACATGATCAAATACATAGAAGACAAGCGCAATGTGGCCAGGGACACTGTGCTGGGTGGCGTCAGGATCGTCTTGCTGGTGGAGGATTCCATCAAATACTACTCCCGCTACCTTCCGCTGCTCTTCTCAAGTGTGCTTACACAGACCCAATCCCTGGTCTCGGATGATTCGACCGATGAACTTCACAAGATTTTCAAATACAGGGCACGTCCCAAAGTGTTGCTGGTTAGTACTTACGAGGATGCTGTCCAGATTATCAACGACTACAAGGATTTCCTGTTGTGTGTTATCTCTGATGTGAAATTTGCGAAGGAAGGTGTGGACGATGAAGATGCCGGAATTGAACTGTTGAAATATGCCCACAAAAGTCTGAAATACCCGATTCCGCTGCTTCTGCAATCTCATGATATTGAGAATTCCAAGCGGGCTGATTCCGTGGGTGCTGGCTTTATTACCAAAAATTCGGATACCCTTGCACACGATATTCATGAATTTATCAACACCAAACTTGGATTCGGCGATTTCATCTTCAAAGACAAAAAGGGGAACAAGATTGCCTGTGCCAGGAATCTTCACGAATTCGAAGAACTGGTGGCCAAGGTTCCCATGGAGTCGCTCCTCTTTCACGCGAGTGAAAACGGTTTTTCCACCTGGCTGATGGCACGCGGAGAAATAAACATGGCGGAGCGGCTGATTCCCTATAAGGTCGAGGATTTTGAGAATACAGAAAAGCTTCGGAATTTTTGCCTGAATGTCTTTGCCGATGTCAGGGAGAAGAAAAACAGGGGGCGTATTGTCAATTTTGACTCTACCTTGATTTCCGGAAACCGGTACATTGTCCGCATGGGACTCGGATCGCTGGGCGGAAAGGGAAGGGGGCTTGCCTTTATGAGCAATCTGCTTGAAAACATCGACATGAAGACCATTCTGAAAGGAATCAATATCAGAATGCCTGCTACTGCCATCATTGGCGCCATAGAGTTCGATAAATTCCTGGAATCCAATAATTTGTTTGATATCGCTTTTCATTCTGCCGATCAGGAGAAAATCAAGGCTGCATTTTTGGCAGGTGATCTAAGTGTAACCTTGAAAGAAAAACTGATGCAGTATACCCAGCAAATCACCCAGCCCCTGGCCATCCGTTCTTCCGGACTTTTCGAGGATTCACTGCTACAGCCTTTCTCCGGAGTTTATGATACCTATCTCATCCCAAACAATCATCCAGATTTGGAGGTCAGGTATGAACAGCTTCTGAATGCCGTTAAACTGATTTATGCATCAGTCTTTAGCAACGATGCCAGATCCTATTTCAATGCCATCAATTACAAAATCGAGGAGGAGAAGATGGCCATAATTATCCAACCGGTGGTAGGCAAGGAGCACAGCGGAAAATTTTATGTAGATATCAGCGGGATTGCACAATCGTACAACTACTATCCCTATTCCTACATGCAACCGGAGGATGGATTTGCCGTCACTGCGCTAGGACTGGGTCAGGCCGTTTCGGGCGGGGAGAAAGCCTACCGGTTTTGTCCAAAGTATCCGGCGCTAAACATCGGCGCCATTGCAGACCAGGTGCGGGATACCCAGCGGGAATTCTATGCTATAGATCTGATGCACAATGAATTTGACATGTATGGGGATGGGGAATTGGCAGCGATTCGCAAATATCCAATCTCAGCAGCACAGGAGGATGGCGTTTTCGATCAGTGTGTTTCTACCTATGATTTTGAGAATGAGGTGGTTATTCCAGGGACCGGTACCAGGGGGCCTCGCGTGGTTGATTTTGCAAACCTCCTTAAATACAATCAAATACCAATGGCTGACACCCTGCTGGTGTTGATGAAGCTGTTCCAGCAGGCGATGGGATCGCCGGTGGAGATGGAGTTTGCCATAGATCTGAACAAAGGTGACAATGGCTGGCCTACTTTTTACCTGTTGCAGCTCAAACCGTTGATCCGCCGGGAGGATGATGTGGTAATTGACCTGGATGAGTTGAACAGGGAAAATCTGGTATTGCTTTCCCACAAGGGAATGGGCAATGGTGTCATCAAAGGCATTCATGATGTGCTGTATGTGGACATTAACACCTTTGACAGGACCAGAACGAAGGAAATTGCCCTGGAAATACAGGAGTTCAACAAAATGCTCTGCGATGAAGAGCGAAAATATGTCCTGATAGGTCCCGGCAGGTGGGGTACAAGGGATGAATTTACCGGCATCCCTGTTAGGTGGGCCAACATCAACAATGCCAAAGTGATCGTAGAAATTGGATTGCCTGATTTTCCGCTCGATGCATCTCTCGGATCCCATTTTTTCCACAACGTCACCTCAATGAATGTTGGTTATTTTTCGGTACCGGTGGTGGATGGGGATGAATTCGTCAACATGGGATTGCTCGCTTCCCAGGAGTTGGTGAAAGAGGGGAAATTTGTTAGATGGGTTCGCTTCGAAAACTCACTGGAGGTGTTGATGGATGGTCGGAAAAGAACGGCAATTGTAAGAATGAAATAAGCTGAAACAGCTTGGTGAAACCTTTGAGTCATGGTGTTTATGTGGCCTCGTATTCCTGCCACCAAGACTCAAAGTCACCAAGGTATCACTAGGAAAAAACTTTTTGGTGTTGTTACTATTGAGGTAAATAAAAGAAATGTTTCAAAAACAGGGGAGCCTCTTCACCATGCTTGTTGTAAAATTCCTCCAAAAATAAATTGAACGGTTTTTGGCCTTCATTGGCTACGCTCTTTGCCTCTGCCGTCAAATTCTCAAATTCGATGGTGACGGTACGCTTGGGCACAAAAAATACCATATTTGCCAGAACGAAAAACAGGCCTTTCATTAACTGAAGGAAGAAGTTGGGAGATTTACCAGTTCGTGCTTTGGACCACATACTTCCCCACAAGCCGGTTATTCGAACGCCAATTACCTGCACATCCTCCGGTAACTTACAAGTTATGTGCCAGGCCGATTTTTTGTTGAAGATTTTCTCATATCCTTGCCCTGCAATTTGACCCGCCGGATAGAGGACTATATTTGATTTTCGGTTGAATCCTTTTATCGCTGAGCGAACAATCGTTTTCAATACCTGGGTATCACGGCTGCCGCTCTCAAGGTCACTGACCCGGACAGCCCCCAACCCTCTGAAAAAACCTTTGACTACCGGTATGTCAAAATACTTTTCTGACATAACGGGTGTAACGGGCGCATAGCGGTAGATCTGACCCAACAGGATGACCGGATCAACCAGTGCCGGATGATTGGGCAAAATAAAAAAAGGGGCCTCCTGTTGGAAGAGCTCTTCACCCCTGACGACAATTTTGTAACGGGTGCGTACCAGAATTCTGGCTTTGAAGGCAATGGCTTTTGCCAAAAACAGGTAAACTGAGTTGGATTTCTTCATAACGGTTGAATCTTGAGCATCCAAAAATAGTAACAATGGTCAAATATGCCACTGTTGGTACAGAGAATAGTCATCAGGGAACATATGTTAAAAAGTCAATTATTGAATCGCATCCCGATAAAAAAGATATATTTGTCTTTAAACTAAACTGACTGACATGACAAGACCTGTTCTGCCCGTTAATTCAAAAAAGGTTATCAATGCCTGGTGCTCTTACGACATTGCCAATTCAGCCTATATCTTGAGTGTCAATACGGTGCTCTTTCCAATTTATTATCAGCAGGTTACCAAAGATGCTTTTGGATCGGATCAGGTACAGTTTTTGGGCATGGGTATCAAGAATACGGTCCTGTATGAATATGCCATTGCCCTTGGATACCTCATGGTAATATTTCTTACATTGTCACTGTCAGGGATTGCCGATATGGGCGGATACCGAAAGCGGTTTATGCAATTTTTTACCTTTCTGGGCTCCTTTGCTTGCCTTGGACTCTATGGTTTTACCGGTGCCAACATCGGTTTGGGGCTGCTCCTTCCCATGCTTGCCGTGATAGGATTTGCAGGTTCGCTTGTCTATTACAATTCATTTCTGCCCATCATCGCGACTCCCGACCGGCACGACCGCATCAGTGCAATGGGTTTTTCGTTTGGCTATGCAGGAAGTATGTTGCTGCTGATTTTCAATATTTTCTCACTACAGAAATACCAAATGTTTGGATTTGCCAATGAACTGGAAGCGATCCGGTTTTCATTTATAGAGGTGGGTATCTGGTGGTTGGTTGTTTCCCAGGTAGCATTTTATTACCTACGTGAGGAACGCAAAAAGGTTCAGTGGGATACCACCATCTTTACCAGGGGTTTTCACGAGGTCATTACCGTGTTTGGGTAC
>CAZVTL010000039.1:0-4663 GCA_964630075.1 uncultured Tangfeifania sp. | reverse complement strand
CATTTTTCTTTTTCAGCATGGGTGTACAGACCATTATTATCATCGCATCGCTTTTTGGAAAAGCTGAATTGGGCATCTCTGATACCATGCTGATTATGACCATCCTCATCATTCAGCTGGTAGCGATCTTCGGGGCCTTTGTTTTCGGTTTGGTCTCTTCACGCTTTGGAAACAAAACCTCCTTGTTGTGGATGCTGGCTATTTGGATCATCGTCTGTTTCTCTGCCTATGCGGTCCACACCGATATTCAGTTTTATATTCTGGCTGCATTGGTTGGCCTTGTGATGGGAGGAATACAATCTCAGGCGCGTTCAACCTGGTCGAAGTTAATTCCTGCAGGAACCACTGACACAGCCTCCTATTTTAGTTTCTATGACAGTACAGAAAAACTGGCCATCGTCATTGGGATGTTCGGGTTTGGGATCATTGAACAGATCACCGGCAGTATGCGGAACAGTACGCTGTTGCTGTCCCTGTTTTTCATGGTAAGTTTTCTCATCATTGCCGTTACAAAATTGAAGAAAGTGTAGATCATTTCTGACCATTAAAACAAAATTGAAGCCGATGAAAACTATCAAATACACGCTGCTCGTCTTGGTAGCCCTACTGCTTCTGTACCTCTCCGGGCCCACATTGCCAAAACCTGTTCTGAACCAAAACTTGCCGGTCATCACAGGCAGTGTTGAAAATTTTGTCTCTGCCGCAAACAGTGCACCCGGAATTCAAATCAGACCTGGCTGTGAGGCTAAGATCTTATGGGCCAATGATTCGATAAAATCTCCTACTGAATATGTGCTGTTGTACCTGCATGGTTTTTCTGCCAGCAGAAGAGAGGGATACCCTGTTAATGAAGACTTTGCCAAACATTTTGGCTGCAATGCCTATCTGGCCAGATTGGCTTCCCATGGTTTGGTGACCGATTTGCCCTTGATCGACATGACCCCTGAAAGGCTCTATGAATCCGCCAAGGAGGCATTGGTGGTGGCCCGGCAACTCGGGAAGAAGGTGATCCTCATGGGTTGTTCCACAGGATGTACACTGGCACTCAAACTGGCTGCAGATTTCCCTGAAGGGGTAGAGGCATTGATCCTCTATTCCCCAAATATCAAGATCAAACAGAAAAGTGCAGTACTTCTTTCCGGAAACTGGGGACTAGAGATAGCCCGTCTCAGTTACGGAGGAAAATCCAGAAAAGTACAATACGATACGATGAGTGAAATGTGCAAATATTGGTATTGCAGCTACCGCCTGGAGTCGACGGTCTACTTGCAGCAGTTACTCGATGCCACGATGAACAAGGAGCTCTTTGCCAGGATTACCTGCCCTGCTTTTGTTGCCTATTACTACAAGAATGAAGCGCACCAGGATCCGGTTGTGGAGGTAAAGGCAGCCATCCGGATGTACCAGGAATTGGGCACGCCAACAGCCAAAAAACGGGCCGTCGCCTTTCCTGAGGCAGGGAACCATGTGCTGGCCTGCGATCTGACCTCCGGTTCCGTAGCGGAAGTCAGAAGTTCAACCTATCAATTTGCATCAGATATTCTGGGCATGAAACCGGTTCAATAGTTATAACGCTGAACCTGTTCCAAAGAGAAATTTACCACAACAGGAGAGGTTGTGACGCTACATCCGGCGATATTTTTTTGGGATGTTGCCCTGCTTATTTAGGCTGATCGCTCAAAGGGAAGCCAATACCACCTCCAACTCAGCAATTGCTCCATGGCACTGAGTCTCGAAATGGCCAATGTGGATCGGATAGCTTTCAACTTCGGTACCATCAATCGTTTTAAGCTGAAACCGCTTCATTTCAAGTTCCAGTTCTGTCATACCCATAATTTGCAGGGAGGATTTTGCTTTGTGAGCCTCCTTGCCAAGTGCTGCATAATTGCCGGTTTGGTACAAATGGTTTAGATTGGTAATAAAACCCGGAACCTGTTGCAAAAACATCTCAATCATATCACGAATCATTGCCTTGTTTCCCTCTGTAATGGTTCGCAGATAGTCTAAATTGGTATAAGCCATTGGTAGTAAATGATTATAGTTTTTAGTTTGTAATGCAGGGGTATAATTTCAAAGCGACATGAGTTTTGTTAGGTACAGTGCACTTTTTTTTTCATATTTTTGCCCATACGGGTAAACTCTATAGCCTATGCATGCTATTTCAGCAAACTTTGGCCGCAGGAATCAGGAACCTATCATCAGCTTAACTGTATTTAAAAATACAATCTTTTATTGATTAAATAGATTTTTTTGCCTGTTTTTTTTGTCATTGAATCAATTTAAAATTATTAAAAATGTTAAGAACCTATTTTCACGGAATTCATGAGGGTTACCATGCCAAGATGGCCGAATTTGCGGGTTTCGATATGCCGATTGAATACACCGGAATCAAGGATGAACACCTCACTGTACGCAGGGGTGTTGGTGTTTTTGATGTTTCCCACATGGGTGAAATCTGGGTGAAGGGTCCCTCGGCCCTTGCTTTCCTGCAAAAGGTGACCACCAATGATGTGGCGGTACTTCAACCGGGACAAGCGCAATATTCCTGTTTTCCCAACGGAAAGGGTGGCATCGTCGATGACTTGCTGGTTTACTATTTTTCTCCGGAGAAATATTTGCTCGTAGTCAACGCTGCCAATGTGGAAAAAGATTGGAATTGGCTGGTAAGTCAAAATAGTCTGGGGGTAATTTTGGAAAATGCATCGGACAAAATCTCCCAACTGGCAGTCCAGGGGCCAAAGGCAATGGAAGTACTTCAGAAGTTGACTTCCATCGACCTCTCCGCCATTAAATACTACACCTTTGTTGTTGGCGACATGGCAGGAACAAAAGATGTGATTATTTCGGCCACCGGATACACGGGCGCCGGAGGTTTTGAGTTGTATTTCTACAACGAACATGCAGAAAGTATGTGGAATGCGATTTTCGAAGCTGGAAAGGATTTTGGCATCAAGCCCATCGGGTTGGCCGCCCGGGATACTTTGCGGCTGGAAATGGGTTTTTGCCTTTATGGAAACGATATTGACGATACAACCTCCCCCATAGAAGCAGGACTTGGATGGATCACCAAGTTCAACGATCAGAAGGATTTTATTGACAAGCCATTGCTGCTCCAACAGAAACAGAATGGAACTACCCGCAGGTTGTGTGGATTTGAGATGATTGACAGGGGAATCCCCCGCCACCACTATGTCCTTACAGATGCCCAAGGTCAGGCCATAGGACATGTTACTTCGGGTACACAATCGCCTCTGCTGGAGAAGGGGATAGGCATGGGTTACGTGCCTGCTGCCCTCGCCAAACCCGGGAGTGAAATCTATCTGGAGGTAAGAGGCAAATTACTCAAAGCCAAAGTAGTAAAGATGCCATTTATTTAGATCGTTTCTATATCTGCCCGTTTGCGGGATGTTAACCTAAAATTAACTGATTTTTGTCATGTTTATTGGTTTTTAGTACTAATTTCACACTGCCCTTTTTTGGTGCTAATTCCTTAATAATAAGTAGATAAATATTTAATTAATTCTATATTTTATTCTTGCCGGCACTGTCCGGTTAGTTTGTCAAATCCTTAATACTGATCCAATGAAGAAGCATAATTTTTACGCGGGTCCATCTATTCTTCCCGAGTACACCATTCAGAAAACGGCTGAAGCTGTTGTCAATTTTGCCGGCACGACCCTGTCAGTGATGGAGGTCTCTCACCGCAGCAAGGAGTTTGTTGCAGTTATGGACCAGGCTATTGCACTGGTAAAAGAGTTGCTGGAAGTCCCCGAAGGATATGAAGTCCTTTTTCTTCAGGGAGGTGCAAGTACCCAGTTTTACATGGCGCCCTACAACCTGATGAAGAGCAAGGCAGGTTACATGAACACAGGAGTTTGGGCCACTGCAGCCATCAAGGAGGGTAAGTTTTTCGGCGAAGTAGTGGAAGTCGCCTCCTCCAAAGACAAGAATTACAACTACATCCCAAAGGATTTTGAAATACCTTCCGATCTGGATTATCTGCACATCACCACCAACAACACAATTTTTGGAACAGAGATGCTATACGATCTTGATTCTCCGGTTCCGCTGGTGGCAGATATGTCTTCCGACATTTTCAGTCGCCAGCTGGATATCTCCAAATATGCCGTTATCTATGCCGGGGCTCAAAAGAACCTGGCTCCCGCAGGAGTCACCCTGGTGATTGTGCGCAAGGATGTCCTGGGAAAAACCGGACGGCCCATACCGACCATGATCAATTACCAGACACACATCGAAAAAGAGTCGATGTTCAACACCCCTCCCTGTCTGCCTGTTTTTGCCGCCCTGCAAACACTGGTATGGTTGAAGGAGAATGGTGGCATACGTGCCATGGAGGCAAAAAACATTGCCAAGGCAAAATTGCTTTACGATGAGATTGACCGTAACAGCTTGTTTCAATGTACTGTGCCGGATCCTGCAGACCGTTCCAGAATGAATGTAACTTTTGTAATGACACCCGGAAACGAGCATTTGGAGAAAGATTTCCAGGCTGCAGCCAAGGCAGGCAACATTGTAGGTATCGAGGGTCACCGTAGCGTTGGTGGTTTCAGGGCCTCCATTTACAATGCCATGCCGATCGAGAGTGTTGCTGCACTGGTACAAACCATGAAGGATTTCGAAGCACAGCAATAGTATGGCCATA
>CAZVTL010000038.1:0-21455 GCA_964630075.1 uncultured Tangfeifania sp. | reverse complement strand
ATATGAAATACCCATGAGAAAATATTCTCACCAACCGAAAATGAATATCTGGGGATTAGCTTCGCTGATCTTCGATTCCATGTGACCATTAAAAAACAAATTATACACACATGAAATATTACGGATTTCCAATAGGGGTATTATCCATTACATCTGTCATGTTAACAGAAGCAGGAGAGCAAGGCAATAAATCCTGCCTTAGTGAGTAAATATCATCTGGAAACAATAGGAAAATTATACGCTTAAATCTGTAAATCTTTGAACAATGAAAACAAAAATCAATTCCCGGTTTGGCCATCTCATCAGGCTTATGGCACTGTTACTGATTGTTGGTTGCTGGAGCACCAGGGTGGATGCCCAGTTGAATAAAAGCAGTTCAGATACATTAACTTATGTTCAGTACAAAGGAACGGTTGTCGATGCGGAATCCCGCAAATCACTTGGTTTTGCTACGCTAACGCTGGAAGGGACCAACCTTTCCACCGTCGCAAACAGTGAGGGTGAGTTCTCCTTCAAAGTACCTGCCCTGAAATCAGACGGCAATGTCGTGATCTCCTATCTTGGACACAAGGATAAGATTATCAGGCTCTCTACCTTAAAGCCGGACAAAAATCGTGTCGAGCTGGAACTGCTAACCGTAACCTTAAGTACCATCAGTGTACATCCCAAGGATCCCAATATGCTGATGCGTTCGATTATGAACCAACGGAACCAGAATTTCAGTCCGGATCAGCAGAAGATGATCGTTTTTTACCGCGAAACCATTAAAAAGAACAAAACATATGTATCCCTTTCAGAGGCTGTTTTGGATCTTTACAAACAACCTTGCCTCTCTTCTCGCGGAGATCAGATCGAACTCTCCAAAGGAAGGAAAAACACCGACTATACCCGTTTGGATACGATAACTTTCAAGCTGCAGGGAGGGCCCTATACCTCCGTGATGCTGGACATCATGAAAAATCCGGAGATGATTTTCACCGAGGATATGTTTGGAAATTATGAGTTCTCCATCGAAAATGTATCCAAGATTGGTGACAGGTTGATGTACGTAATTGATTTCAAACAGTATGCACACATCAAGGAGCCATTGTACTATGGCAAACTCTATGTGGATACCGAAAGCCTTGCCATCATCAGTGCCACTTTCAGCCTGAATGTCTCTGACAAGTTTGCTGCTTCTGACCTCTTTATTCGCAAGAAGCCTTCCGGGGCCAAGGTCTATCCGACTGAAGCAACCTATCAGGTAAACTACCGTGAAAAAAATGGGAAATGGTTCTTCGGCTACTCCAGGGCTGAGATTGTCTTCAAAATTGAATGGAAGAAGCGTTTGTTCAATACCCACTATGCCAGCACCATTGAAATGGCAGTAACAGACTGGGAAAAGAGTCCGGTCAAGAATGCCAAACCTACGGATCGCCTGAAACCATACGTTGTGATGATGGAGGAGGTGTCAGGGTTTGCAGATCCTGAGTTCTGGGGTGAATACAATGTGATTGAACCTGAAAAGCCGATTGAACAGGCAATCAGGAAGATCCAGCGAAAGATGGGCAAAGACTAGATCTTTGCCTTTTGCTCCGAGAAATAGTATCTCCAGTCGAAACCCAATCTGATTCCCATCATCCAGATCGTCTTTGGCTTCAGTGGATTGGCTTCAGGGGTGGTTTTCATGGTTACTTTGCCCGGAATTTCGACTCCACCATAGAATTGAACCAGTAGGCTTGCACTTTGCTTACGGGAAAAGGTTCTTATTGGGCGGAATTCAAGGAATGGAAAATCCAGCCGGGTTGTTTTCATGGAGATCAACGACATTTGGTTGTCAACATCGTTTTCATTCGGAATCAGGAAGGCATCTACGCCATTGGTGGCTCCATAAAAGTAGACTCCAACCTCTCTGCCCAGAACAAATTGAAATCGGCCAGCCGGGGTGATGATCCCGGTTTGCCAGGGGATGAGTCCCCCTTGGCCCGCTGTCGTGATCACTTTGTTGAGGGCCTTTGGGAAGAAGGCCATCATGATGGGACCCAAAACAAGCAAGTCTCCAGGGATCAGGTAGTATGGAAGCCGAAGTCGCGCATAAAGAGCTTCCCGTGAAGGGATTGCAGAGAGAATTGATCCAAACTCCTTGTAATCTTTGTCGTTTTTGATCTTCACGGTTGAAGCTCCGTCGAGTCTCCAGCCCAGATCCAGGAACACCAGTCCGTCGCCCGATTTGTTGAGTACCCCATCCATTCCCAATCCCATGTGCAGGGCTATTTCCAGTCCCGGAATGACTCCAGGTTCATTCTGGGTCTTGCCAAATCCGCCAGGAGTAAAAGATATACCTCCGGCCGGAGCAATTCCGATGAAGGGTCCCAATTCGGAGCGAAACCTTGGGATTTCACCCAAACCATTGGAAAGTCCGGGTACAGGAGTTACTGCCAGGATGGGTAAAAACAGGTTTTCCGGGTTTTGAATCGCCGTATGGGCTGGCATTTTTAACGCCCTTGCAACATTGAAAGTATCGGGTTGGCAACTGCCGGGAATGGTTTTGGTCTCAGGAATCTTCTCGGTTCCTGCTGCGACAGCAAGGAGTTGTTCGATGCTCAATCTGATCGCATGGGCTGCTTTTTCACCATCATTTGGGCGCATGTAGGCGTCCCCGGTCAGAATGAGACGTTCTCCATTCCATGTGGTGACCTCCAGACCATGTTCGTCGTAATAGTCGTGCGTACCCTTCCGCATGGAGGCGTTCCCCCAGATTCCTGCAACATGGCCTGCCGAAAACCCATCCTGAAGGAAATGAAGCGCAAAGGCTTCATCTGCAAGCATGGCCAGGCAAAGGGCAGATTTTTGCTCAGGGTTCAGGGATTCGGTGGCCAGACGTGCGGCTTTTGAAAGGGCACTGGCATGGTACCAGACATAGACTCCGATCAGATTGGGTGCGGCCCCTTCCTTGCAACAATCCTCAAAATAGGAGGCAGCCGGCGTGTTCACCTCCGGCCGGGAGATCATGAAATGCACATTGTTCGCACCGGCACGCGAAACATATTCAGGATCCACCCTGAGAAGCAATAGATCAGAGGTTCGCAGTTTACCCTCCAGTTCACTGTTGTTTTTGGATGCGGCGATCCCAATCTTCAATTGTGCCGCCACATCGGCAACCTCGAGGATCCAGTTGGTGTGAAGTACATTGTGCACCATGTTTTGTGCCGAGGTTGAATGGTCGCCCGAGATGGCTGGCCAGGCCGCAAAATCAAGTTGCCTTGGTTTTACACTTTGGGTCACATCGGCTACAGCAATGGTCAATCTGGATTCGTATCCAACCCTGGCAAGCGCCCATATTTGATCGAGTTGAGCCCTTCTTGCAGGATCAAGCCGCTGTACAGCAGTTAAGGTGATATCCCTGTGTTCCGGATAGATCCATGCCTTGCTTTCAATTGAAATGGAAAGAATTGCTACAAAAAGTAAAATCCTCTTGGGATCGAATGGAGACAAGGTGGTCCAGGATCGCTTGGATGCGCCTCCAGGTTGTACCTTCCCAAAATGTCGGATATCCTCCAAAGACAACATTGTTTTTATTCGCATAAGGTTGTAATTAAGAAATCGATGAACTTTTTCAATTAATTTGGTGCTTCATTTTTTTGTTCCGGTCGGGGAGTTACTGGATAGACATGCACATCCCGTTGTGGGAATGGTATGATGATATTGTGCTCTTTGAAGCATCGATCTATCGCAACCAACAAATCGCTTTTTAGTTCAAACCCAGTCATAAACTGGGAAACCCAAAATTTCAGAACCAGGTCGACAGAGCTGTTGTTAAACTCTGTAACCATTACAAATGGTTCAGGGTACTTAAGTATTCGATGATCCTCCTTCATCAAATGCATCAGCAGATTTTTGGTCTTTTCTAGATCTGTTCCATAGGCAACCCCTACCGATATTTCAAAACGGCGCTTCGTATTGCCCATGGTCCAATTGACCAAATGCTGGGTCATGAGGTCTCCGTTGGGAATGATGACATCGGCTCCATCCCAGGTCGTTACAACACTGCTCCGTATTCCGATGGATTTCATCTTTCCAACTTGTCCCGAGATCTCCACAATATCACCCACATTGATAGGCTTTTCAAATGCAATAATCAATCCGCCGATCAGACTGTTGACAAGTGGTTGCATGCCAAAGCCGATCCCTACCCCCAGCGCGCCGATAATCACTGCCATCCTGTCCATTGGAATGCCAGCGGAAACGAAAGCAAGCAAAATACCTGCGGTAATAATTGCGATCCTTACCAGGAGCAACCAGCTTCCGGGCTCTTTGGCTGCGGCAGTACCGACCACTATATTTACATCTGCCGTGAGGAAAGACACAATCTTGGAGATGACACCGGACATAAAGATTACCAGGAAGAAGATTGAAACACTTTGAAGTGTAAAATCAAATTTCCCAATGGTAAGTGTTTTATAAAACAGTTCCGAGAGCGGACTAAAAAGTGCTTGATAGGTGTGGGTATTGCGACTGATCAGGATAAACCATCCGACCAAAAGTACCAGGTACAAAAATGCAGGCAATCTTAAATCGGTCTTTTCAAATGATAATTGTGGCTTGTTATCCTGTGCAATTTGGTGAAAGTGCTTTGATATTTTTACGATGTCTATTGAAAGAAGAATGGTCCAATAAACCATAAATGCCACAACTACCGTGAAATACCCATTCATCATAGATCCTTTGGAATAGTTATAGTTGCCAAAAAGGTTGAGGAGCACTGAAATGGCTTCATAAACGATAACGATGATCAGCAAGGTGAAAACCAATTTTTGGTTCGGAACCTTTCTTTTTAATTTTCGAACCAAATAGATTCCGCCAACCACGCCTGTGATACTCATGCACAAGATTAGCATACGTTCACCTTCAGACTGGAGTAGGATGAAATTGAGCAGCATCGTTGCGAAAAGGAGCAACAAATACAAAAGCCAGGCATAGAACCAGGTCTGGGAGATGGATTTCCTGATGATGAAAGTGAGCGCGATTGAGCAGGCGATCCAGAAAAAGCTGGTAACAATGAACGGGGGTAACGGCAGGAAAAACTGGAAGATGCATATAGTTACAAGGGTTGCGGATGCAACAGGATGATTGAGCGCAAAGCTTTTTCCAAGCAACTGTTCGAAGATGTTTGCAGCCTTGCTCCTTTTCGTGAGAATTTTGAGATAGGTGGCGAGACTGATCAGGGTAAGGATCATCAATAGGATGGTATAGAGATGATTGGCAAGATAAAAGGCAATCAGCAAGTCGGCTTTGTTCTTTGAATAGGCTATAATTTCAGCCATTGACCTTTTATTTTGTACCATCTCACGCATGGAAGCCACCTCCTTGAAATCAATCTTCTCATCCTGTTGTTTGCGCAACAATTCTGTCTCTCCTATGCCGGATTCCAGACTGTTGCGAAGCATTCCCACTTGCAGTTCGATGTATTGAATGCTATCGAGCGCACCTGAAATTGAGGCATTCAACGGGATCAGTTTGGATTTTAGGTTATTCAGTTTTTGGAAATAGTCCAATTCACTTGCAGGATCATCCGGTAATTGGTACAAAACACTGTCTTGTGCCAGGGAATCTATCCGATACTGCATGATACCCAGTGTATTGTGGTATTTTTTTATCTTTATTTCCCATTTGTCAACCCTGCTGGCCAATTCATTCAGGAGTATCGAGGTGGCCGTCAGATTTCTGGTAGATTGAAGGCTATCCCTGTTTGTGATAACACCGTCTACCGCAATCTCCTTCCATTCGGTTACCTGCGAGAGGAGGTCCATCACTTTCTTGTATTCAAACCCACTTTCCAGGAAAATTTTGACCTTTTGAATTTCAGAGGAGAGTTCAACCAGCCTCTTCCCCTGGTTCATTTGTTGCTTGTGGTGCAAATAAATTTTGGTCGACTGCTTCTGCTGATCTTCTGCCAAAGCCTTCAGGGACAATTTTTGCTGGTTGGATGAGTCGATACCTATCGCAGGGACTGTTGCGGGTTGAATGTTTTGTCCCCAAAGCGGATTAAAAGTCCATATCACCATGACTAGAATTGGAAAAATCTTCATTCTAATAGAATGCCGGACTGTACCAATTGCCGGTGTTTCTGGAAGAAGCCGGGAGTCGTTGTTTGCAGAACCTATTTGGGTGGAATTCAATTTGCTCATATTGAATATATTGGTTGACCAAATTTAATACGTTTGAAAACAAGGAGGGTTACTGGTTCAAATTTTTTTTTTGATCCGCAAAGGAGTAATGTTTCCTCCAACGAATCGCTTCCGGGAAAAACTATTTTCAGGGAAGCTTTGATCTGTTGCCAATTCAACCCGCTTTTCCAACGTGATTTTTACATTAACAAATAGTTACGGGTTAAAAGTGAAATATGATTTGTGTGACAGATTGATTATCTTCGTGCGGATTTTTAAATCAATTGAAAAGTGGCTATCTTTCGGGTAGCGAATAAATTGTATCACTTAAATATCACACAAAATGTTAATTAGTAAAGTCGTCGGAAGAGAAATTCTTGATTCACGCGGAAACCCTACCGTTGAAGTAGAAGTAACCCTTGAGAGCGGTTTTGTTGGCCGTGCTGCTGTACCATCCGGAGCGTCTACCGGGGAAAATGAGGCAATTGAGCTTCGCGACGGAGACAAGAAAAGATATCTCGGCAAAGGTGTATTGAAAGCCGTTGAAAATGTCAACACCCACATCGCTGAAGCCGTAGTCGGAATGAATGCATTGAACCAGGTTGCCCTGGATCAGGCACTGATTGCCCTTGATGGGACCAAAACAAAATCAAAGCTGGGTGCGAACGCCATTCTCGGCGTTTCACTGGCCGTTGCCAAAGCGGCTGCTGCCTATCTGGAGATGCCACTCTACCGTTACATCGGAGGTACCAACGCGAAAGTTTTGCCAGTACCCATGATGAACATCATCAACGGTGGCTCCCATTCGGATGCCCCAATCGCTTTTCAGGAATTTATGATCCGCCCCATCGGCGCCGCTACTTTCCGCGAAGCGCTTCGCATGGGTGCTGAGGTTTTCCACAGCTTAAAGAAGGTACTTCACGACCGGAACCTGAGCACTGCCGTCGGTGATGAAGGTGGTTTTGCCCCAAAGTTGGATGGAACCGAGGATGCCCTTAACAGTATCATCCTGGCTATCGAGAATGCAGGTTACAAACCAGGCCGCGCCGAAGAGGGTGGTGAGATCTCCATTGGCCTCGATTGTGCTGCTTCAGAATTCTACAAAGATGGCATCTACAACTATGCCAAATTTGAAGGTGCCAACGGCGCAAAACGCAACAATGTGGAGCAGGTTGAATTCCTCGCTTCTCTGGTAGCAAACTTCCCCATCGACTCCATCGAAGATGGTTGTTCAGAAAACGACTGGGACGGTTGGGTCATGCTCACTGAAAAACTAGGAGACAAATGCCAGCTCGTCGGTGACGACTTGTTCGTAACCAACGTTGAGTACCTGCAAAAAGGCATTGAATTGGGTGCTGCCAACTCTATCCTGATCAAGGTTAACCAGATAGGTACCCTGACCGAAACGCTGGATGCCATTGAGATGGCTCATCGTGCAGGTTATACAAGCGTCACTTCTCACCGTTCTGGAGAGACAGAAGATGCCACCATTGCAGACATCTCGGTTGCCACCAATGCAGGACAGATCAAAACCGGTTCACTCAGCCGCTCCGACAGGATGGCCAAGTACAACCAGTTGCTCCGCATCGAAGAGGAACTAGGTGAAAGGGCAATCTATGGTTACAAGAAGGTTGTGAAGGCTTAGTAAGCTACCTCAAAATAATTTGAAAAGGCATCCGGGAGGATGCCTTTTCTGTTTTATCTGTTATCTACCTTCTCCGGATACAAATCCACATTCATCAGTCTATACTCCGCCATCTGTTCAAATTTCGTACCTGGCCTTCCGTAGTTGCAATAGGGATCAATGCTGATCCCCCCCCTGGGCGTAAATTTGCCCCATACTTCGATGTAGCGGGGATCCATCAGGCGGATCAGGTCTTTCATGATAATGTTGACACAATCTTCGTGGAAATCACCATGGTTCCTGAAACTGAAGAGGTACAATTTTAAACTCTTGCTCTCCACCATCTTCCTGTCGGGGATGTAACTGATGTAAAGGGCCGCAAAATCAGGCTGACCGGTAATCGGACAGAGGGTGGTAAACTCAGGGCAATTGAATTTCACACGGTAGTCGTTGTCGGGATGTTGGTTGTCAAATGTTTCCAACAATGCCGGATCGTACTCGAAATGGTAGACATTTCCTGCCCTGCCCAGATGGGTTAGGCCTGCCTTGTCCCTGCTGCTCATAACTCTTTTATTTTAAACGGATTGTAGGAGACACCCACATCAAATGTATCTATGTTGTCAATATTTTTGATCAGTTTCACTGCATGCACGGTCAGTGGCAACAGCAATATCTCAAAAAGTGTTTTGACAATTGCCTGTGTAACGATCATCATTGGAAGCTGGCTCCAGGGGATGATCCCTGCAAATGCAATGGTGATGAAAATTGCGGAATCTGCCCCTTCTCCCAAAATGGTTGACAGCACTGCCCGGAAGGAGAAATGTCTCCCTTTTGAACGGATTTTTAACCTGCTCATGACATAGGCATTGAGGAAAGATCCCACCAAATAGGCCACCAGACTGGCGGCAGCAATTCTTGGGGTACTGCTCAATACCGCTGCGAAGGCTTCCTGGTTCTGCCAAAATGGGGCTGCCGGCCAGTTGACACTCAATGTGTAGAACAATACCGCTATTAAATTGATGATAAACCCGGTCCAGATAATCAGACGGGCTTTGCGAAAACCCCAAACCTCGGCCACCACATCGTTGAGGATGTAGGAGATTGGGAAAATCATCACTCCGGCCGGCACATACCAATTGCCCAATGCAATGATTTTGGAAGAGATGAGATTGGAGATCAGCAGGCAGGAGGTAAACAAAACGCCCGCCAAAAAGAAGGCAATACTTACTTTTTGTTTCATTTTACTTGTTTTTTACGTGGTGTTCAAGCACACGGATTAATCGGGACAAAGGTAAAGACAAAAAGGGAAAACTCCTAATTCTCTCTGTTCAGACACAAATCAGTGGAATTGATCCTCAAAAATTAGCTGTATGGCCAATCAGTTCTTAATTTTTAACCTATTTTTAGACAAAATTTTAACTATGGATCAGAATTTGGAGGATTTAATACGGATTTCACGGCTCTTTGGCAGTGATCCGGCTTTCGTTATTGCAGGTGGGGGTAATACCTCTTACAAGGATGCGGAGAGAATCTGGATCAAAGCCAGCGGAATCTCCCTGGCAACAATCGATGAAAACGGATTTGTCTCCCTTTCCAGGGAGAAATTGAAAGGTATCTCCCGAAAGATTTACAGCACAGATTCACTCTTGCGCGAAATAGAGGTGAAGGCTGATTTGCATGAGGCAATTCTATCTCCCAAAGAGTTAACACCCTCTGTTGAGACCTCCCTCCATGAGCTGATTGATTACCGATACGTGGTACATACCCACCCTACCAAAGTAAATGGGGTGATGTGCTCAAACCAGGCAGCGATCATTTGCCGGGAGCTTTTTGGTGAGCAGGCGCTTTTTATCCCTTATACCGATCCGGGTTACGTGCTTTTCAAGGTGGTGGCAGAGGGCATCGCAAAATATAAGGAAGAGAAAGGTTCCCATCCCCAATTGATTTTTCTTGAAAATCATGGTGTCTTTGTAGGAGCCGATACAACATCGGAGATTGAATTGCGCTATGCTGAACTCATGGCCTCCATTGAAAGCAGGTTAAGCCAACAACTTCCGGGTACGAAAAGGAGCTCCTTCACCACTGCATTGACCGAAAAGATGGAAACGCTTCATCCCGGATTGGCAGGTTTCAGCGCATTGGGTATAACCAGTCCATTGATTGACCTTTATACAGCAGACGAAAAAATGTTTGGCAAGGCCAATAAATCTTTTACCCCCGATGACATTGTGTATTGCAAAGCACATTATCTTTATATCCCCCAACAAAGCGGAGATGAGGAACTTCTGGCAGTGGCAAGCGAAAAAATTGCTGCCTATTTTGGTCAATATGGCTATTTGCCAAAGGTATTGGCTCTTCAAAATCAGGGAGTTGTTGCGGTGGAGGATAGCTTGAAATCTGCCGGGAATGTATTGGATGTTTACGAAAACATATTGAAGATCAGCTTTTTTTCAGAGAATTTTGGCGGACCAAAATTTATGAGCGACGATCAGATTGCATTTATCGATAACTGGGAAGTTGAAAACTACAGGAGAAAGATCGCGAAATCCTGATTTTTTCCACTGAATGTGTGATTTATAATACTCCTTAGTATGTTATTCAAGAGAATTATACCTGTTTTGCTGATCCTGACAATTGTTGTCTATTTTATTGCCAGGTACAATGGACCCGATCCGGGTACAATCACCACCATCGACCAGCGTAATCTGGAGGAGTTTTGGAAGGTCAGCGATGTAGCTGTGACAGAGGGACAATTCCATTTGGGTAAGGAGAGTGCTTCCATCACCTCCAGGTTCAGACTGCGTGATTTTGAATTGAGCCTGCAAATGAAAACAACCCCCGGTGCGGTCGGTCAGCTCAATTTTGCCACTTCCAAGCGCAACTGGGGCAAAATTCGTGGCTATTCGGTGGTGATCAACAACAGTGATTACAGTACCGGGAATAACCAAAAGACCGGAAGTCTGAGCAAGATCCGCAACAATTTTATCCGGACCGCAGCAGACAATGAGTGGTTTGATTTGAAAATAGAGGTACATGGCAACCACATCCATGTTAGCGTCAATGACAAGCTGATCAGTGAATATACGGAGCCATTGAATGCCAAAAGGCTGGAGGGACTTACCGGGATGGTACTTTCACGAAGTTTTATCTCGTTGCGTAAAACCAGTGCATCAGGTGAAATGGTGGTGCGTGAAATGAAAATCAAACCGATCATTGAGGAGGAGAACCGAAAAATCCTGGACTTTCAGACCGATTCACTGGCAGATGTGGTTGACAGTCTCAATCAAAGGGAATTTCCACTGATAGATTTTCATGTGCATCTCAAGGGGGGACTTACCATGGATCAGGCCTGCAGTCATGCCAGGGCGAATGGCTTCAATTATGGGGTTGCGGCCAATTGCGGGCTCAAATTTCCGGTTACCAACGATTCTACCTTGAACAGTTATTTGAAAAGTATTGCAAGTGAGCCGGTTTTCAAAGCCATGCAATGTGAGGGACGTGAATGGGTAACCCTTTTTACACCCGAAGCTGTGGCAGGATTTGATTATATTTTCACGGATGCCATGACCTGGACCGACCACAAAGGCCGGCGACTGAGACTCTGGATGCCGGATGAGACATTCGTTGACAACGATCAGGAGTTTATGGATATGCTGACTGGGAAAATAGAGGCCATCATGGATGGTGAACCAGTTGATATCTATGTTAATCCAACTTTTATCCCCGCACAGCTGCAATCACGTTACGATGAACTTTGGACCAATGAGCGGATGGACAGGGTGGTCAATGCCCTCCTGCGAAACCAGGTTGCCCTGGAAATCAATGCCAGGTACAAAATACCCAGCATCGCCTTTATCAGAAAGGCCAAAGCGGCCGGAGTGAAATTCTCCTTTGGCACCAACAATGTCAAGAACGATGACCTTAACAGATTGGAATATTGTCTAAAAGTAATCAGGGAGGCAGGATTGACCGCAGAGGACATGTTTATGCCCAGACCACGGCCAGAAAGGAAGATTCTGAAGAAAGGATTGCCTGCCGCCATCACGGGATAGAAGTGGGAGGGAAGGAATGACGGAAAGACTGGTATGACGGAAAAATGACGGAGAGAGAGGAATGAAATAGGTAAGGAATGACTCCTGCTTTGTTTTAAGCATAATCTGTGTTTTTTGAAAATTTAGCCTGGAGCATTATTCCAAAATCGAAAATCCAAAATCGAAAATAACTTAAAATACAGCAACTTAATAAAATTCCAGCAATGTTCAACAAAGAGACCTATATCCAACGAAGGGCAATTTTGCGCAGCAAAGTTGGTTCTGGCTTAATCCTGATCCCTGGCAACCAGGAGTCGCCAATGAATTATCCGCAGAACACCTATCATTTCAGGCAGGACAGCACCTTCCTCTATTTCTTCGGTCTTGACTTACCAGGAATGTTTGGGGTGATTGATGTGGACAACAACCACGATCTGCTCTATGCAAATGATGTGGATATTGAAGATATTATCTGGATGGGACCGCAAAAAACAATTGCGGAACAGGCTTTTGCCATCGGCGTGGATGTTACTGCTCCCCTGGAAAAACTCGCTCAAACGGTGGAACGGGCCATCAAAGCAGGGAGACGAATTCATTTTACACCTCCTTATCGCGCTGAAAATCAACTGTATTTAAGTGAGTTGCTAGGAATAAAAGCCTCCAGGATCAAACAATACGCCTCATTGACCATGATTCAGGCCATTGTATCCATGCGGTCAGTTAAGGATCCGTATGAGATTGCTGAAATTGAGAGGGCTTGTGCCACTGGCTATGAGATGCATGTGACCGCCATGAAAATGGCAAAACCAGGGATCATGGAGCAACAGATTGCCGGGGTCATTGAAGGTATCGCACTTTCCAAAGGAACAGGAACCTCCTTCCCAACGATTCTTACCCAAAATGGGGAGACGCTTCACAACCACAACCACTCTTTCGCACTGGAGGCCGGAAGATTGATGATCGTGGATGCCGGCGCTGAATCAAACGGTCATTACGCCTCCGATTTTACCCGGACCATCCCGGTAGGCGGAAAGTTCAGTCCAAAGCAGAAGGAGATTTACAACATTGTATTGGCTGCCAACAACAAGGGCTTTGCCCTTTCCAAACCGGGTGTGACCTACCAGTCGGTGCACCTGCAGGCTGCCAGGGTGATCGCCTCGGGGCTGAAAGAACTTGGGCTGATGAAAGGGGATGTGGACGAAGCCGTTGCAGCCGGGGCACATGCCCTCTTCTTTCCACATGGATTGGGTCACATGATGGGCCTTGATGTCCACGACATGGAGGACTATGGACAGATTCATGTTGGTTATGACCATGAGATCAGACCCATTGATCAGTTCGGTACAGCCTACCTGCGCATGGGACGCCGGCTTGAACCGGGTTTTGTCATTACCAACGAGCCGGGGATCTATTTCATCCCTGCATTGATAGAAAAATGGGAAAGAGAGCAAATCAATGCTGCCTACATCAATTATGACAAGGTCAGATCGTACCAGGGATTCGGAGGAATTCGCCTCGAAGATGACATCCTGATAACCGATACCGGAGCACGTCTGCTCGGTAACCGCGTCCCGATTGACCCGGATGAGGTGGAGGCACTGGTGAGTATTGACTAATCCAGATGTATGTTGTATGCTCCTTTCAGCAGCAATCTTCCGACAGGCATCTTTCCCTTCAGTTCAACCATATTGTTGCTGGTTCTACCTTTGACAACTTCAACTTTGTCAAAAGAATATTGCGATCCTTCTTCATTTTTGAGCATGAGGACAAAACTCCGATTGGCCGAATTGACAATCGCGCTTTCCGGTACTGCCAGAACTGAGTCAGATGAGACGATAATATCTCCTTCTGCAAATTGGTTGCTGACGAAACTGTATGCTTGCAGATTTTCAATACTGGCATAACAGTCAATTGATTTTGATTCGTTGTGGATGGTTTTTCCAGCTGAAATTAGTTTTGAGCGATAGGTGACATCCTGGTCTCCAGCCAGAGAAAATTCGGCGATTTGATCTTGCTTCACTTTCCCGATCTCTTTCTCGAAAACTGAAAGTTTTAGAATCAACGACCGTGTATCAATAATTTCTGCGATGTTTTGCTGGGATTCTGTGTATTGTCCTATGGTTGCATTGATTTTGGTTACACTGCCATGGATGGGCGACCGGAGGGAATAGGAGCTGTAAAAAACATCACCTTCAATCCGGATCACGTCAAGTCCAATGTTCTCCAGTTTAATTTTTAGTGAATTGTATTTCGCTTTTTCTGTCTGGTAGCTGCTTTCTGCCAGGATGTACTCTTTCCTGGATCCAATCTTCTCGTTGGTAAGCTCTTTCATTCTTTCATATTCGCTCCTTAACCGGGAAAGTGCAGCTGCCGATTCGGCGAAATCCCGCTGCATATCAATCAATTCATTGCCACCAACCTCAAAGAGCGGATCTCCTGCACGGACCATCTGACCTGGCCGGCAATGGATTTTGCTAATTATTCCTGGGATGGGTAGGCTGATCTGTGCCCAACCGTTGGGTGCTGGGATGATGGTTCCGGTGAAGTGGACCAATTCGAAAAATGCGGTGGGCGAAGGAACTCCCAACTCCATCTTTTCGGAGTCAAATTGAGGTTTGGTTATCCGCACCAGGGCCGAATCCTCAACCGGCACCTCTTTCGGTGGGTTGGTGCATGCCAGGAAGAGTATTGAAAGCAGGGGCAGAACTAATTTTGATGTCATAATTTTCCTGTTTATTTTGAAAAATGAAGGATGGCGGATGCTGACAAATTGTATCTGTAAAGATTCTCAAAGTACTCCAGTTGAATTTGAATAGCAGATTCATAACTGTTTACAAACTGATAGAAATCAATCTCCCCAAGGTTGTAGTACTTCAAGGCCGTACGCATGATCTCATCGTACAAGGGCTTGCCTGTTGTATTGTAATTGTCCAGCAATGCCTTGTATTTCAGCTGCTCGCTGATCAACCCACTCAATCTGTTCTGAAGGATATTCACCTCGTTTTGAGCGAGTAGGATTTGTACATTGTGTGATATTTTGGCTGCCTCGATTTTGGCTCTGTCACTTCCAAAAAACAGGGGCAGCGAAACACCTACCTGGAATCCATGGTAGTATCTCGACTGGTCATAATTGTTGGATCCCAGGAAATAGTTGAGCGAAAGATCTGGCAGCGAGCTATTTTTGGCAACTTTGACCAGGGAGTAGTAATAATCGTTCTCAAGATTCAACAACCGAAAAACTGGCAGGGAATCCGGAACCACGGTGGTAGCGGGCAAAAGCTCCGATCTCCCGGTGATCTTGAATCCTTCCGGGTGATTCATCAGGATTTTCAGTTTTTTGTAGCCATTTTCCAAATCGATGCCCAGAGCCCTGCTTTGGGTTGCGATGTTACTCTTCTTGGCTCTTATGTTTAGCATCTCCAGGCGGCCTGTTTCACCGATCGCTGCTTTTTTTGCTGAGTTGACCTGTAGCTGGGTATAAAGAGTGTCCAGGGTCTGATAGAGCTGCTGCTGATGCAGGAGCAACTGGCAGTTAAAAAAGGCATCTGAGACGCGCTGAATCAACTCATTCTTTTGAATTTGCCATCTTGCTTCTGCCATCTCCACCGCAATTTGCCTGCTCTTTCCTTCGGCAGAATAGAGCGATGGGAAATTGAAGCTTTGTTCAACTCCCCAGACTTTCAACGGAAAGCCGTTTTCAGCGATGTTGTTCTGATCGGAACCATAACTGAAATTTGTTTTACCGGGAGAAAAGGCTGTCCGTTTTAAGGCAATTTGCTCTTCCACCCTTAAGGAGTCGGCAACAATGGTTTGGTTGTTGTGTAGTGCGATTCCAATAACATCTTTCAAACTTAGTTCCTGTGGCTGGCCAAAAGCAGAAAAGACCGGTGCTAGCAGAAACAGTAACATCAAGCTACGCTTGGATCGAATGAAACGCAAAGGGAAAAGCTTGATTCCCTTGACGTTGTAAAAAATCTCGAACAACAAAGGCAAAGCAATCATGGTTAGCAAAGTGGAGGAGAAGAGTCCGCCGATCACAACGGTTGCCAAAGGCCTTTGGACCTCTGCTCCGGCACCGGAAGAAATAGCCATTGGCAAAAATCCCATTGCGGCTGCCCCTGCGGTTAGCATCACCGGACGAAGACGGTTTTTGGTGCCGGTAAGTATCAATTCTCGCATGCTGGTCATCCCTTTGTGCTGCAGCTCCTTCAGATGCTCAATCAATACAATCCCATTGAGAACGGCGATCCCAAAAAGCGCAATAAAACCAACCCCTGCCGATACACTGAAGGGCATTCCCCTTGCCCACAAAAGAAATACCCCACCGACCGTTGAGAGGGGAATGGCAGAATAGATCATCACTGCATCTTTGAGTGACTTAAAGGCAAAATGGAGAAATATAAAAATCAGCAGCATGGCTACCGGAACTGCCAGCATCAATCTATTGGTGGCATTTTTCAGGTTTTCGAACTGCCCTCCATATTCGATGTAATTACCCGGTGTCAATTTGATCTCCTTTGCAATTTTGTACTGTATATCCTTGATGACTGATTGTAAATCCCGATTTCGGACATTGACACTGACGACTACCCGGCGGTGTGTGTTGTCACGGGATATCTTCGCTGGCCCCTCGGTGTACTCAATTTCAGCCAGTTCAGCAAGTGGAACCAGTATGCCGTTCGCTACCGGTACCTGCAGCTGCCGGATATCTTCAATGCCAGTTCGATCCTGACTGGAAAAGCGGAGGGCCAAGTCAAACCGTTTTTCCCCTTCAAATACCACACCTGTAATTTTGCCCCCAAAGGCTGCGGCCAAACAGGTGTTCAGATTTTCAATATCAACGCCATAATAGGCGATTTTGCCCCTGTTGTAGCTCACCTTGATTTGTGGCAACCCTGAGGTCTTTTCCATGATAATGTCGCTGGCGCCGGGAACATCCGCAATCAGATCCTTTATTTCAGCGGCTTTTTTGGCAATGTAATCGAGGTCATCCCCAAAAATCTTGATGGCAATGTCCGAGCGAACCCCCGTTATCAGCTCATTGAAGCGCATTTCGATCGGCTGGGTAAATTCATATTCTATGCCGGGGATGATGGATAGTTCCTCCTTGAACCGATCAGCCAGTGCCTCCTTGGTTTTAACCTTCTTCCATTGATCCTTGGGTTTAAGTTTGATTATCATATCGATCTCCTCCATCGACATGGGATCAGTAGGCACTTCAGCAGCTCCGATTCTTGATACGATCTGGTCTACTTCGTCCGGAAATTCCCGGATCAGGATGTTCTCCATTTTGGTGGTCATCTCCACAGTCTTTGTTAGCGATGTCCCTGTTTTCAAAACAGGCTGTATCACAAAATCTCCTTCATCGAGGGTAGGTACAAATTCACCCCCCATTCTTGTAAACAATACACCCGTAAATATCAGCGACAGCAATGCTATCCCTAGTACAATTCGCTTGTGACCGCACGACCATTGTATGACTGGAAAATAGGATTTGTAGGCCTGATCCATGATCCAGTCCGAGATGTTTCTCTTTTTCGTTTTGGGAGGTTTCAGAAAGAGGGAACAGGCAACAGGTAGCCAGGTGAGTCCCATGATCATTGCACCAAGAATCGCAAATGAGAAAGAGAGGGCCATGGGGTGAAACATCTTTCCCTCCACCCCACTGAGCGAAAGAATGGGAATAAAGACGATCAATATAATAACTTGCCCGAAAATGGCCGATTTCATCATTTTCGAGGCCCCTTTGAAGGAGATCCTATCCATTATTGTTTGACGCTCCTCTCCCTGCGTGTTCAATATTTCCTCTTTTTGAACGGTCATTTTGATCGCGATAAACTCTACAATGATTACCGCCCCATCGATAATTATTCCGAAATCGAGTGCACCCAAACTCATCAGGTTGGCATCAATTCCAAAGATGTACATCATGGAGATGGTAAAAAGCAAAGCCAGGGGAATCATGGAGGCTATGACCAGTGCGGAGCGCAGATCACCCAGCAACAGCATGACCGTCAACATGACGATGATAGCCCCTAGTACCAGATTTTCGGTAACTGTAAAGGAGGTTTTTGCGATTAGTTCACTTCTTTCCAGGATCGGATTGATGAATACCCCCTCCGGTAAATTCTTCTGAATGGCCTCCACCCTGCTTTTTACTTCACTGATCACCTCTTTCGAATTGGCATTTTTAAGCATCATGATCTGTCCCAGGACACTCTCCCCTTTGCCATTTGCCGTAATGGCCCCAAAACGGTTGGCAAATCCAAATTGAACCTTGGCCAGATCCCTTACCAGGATCGGAGTCCCGGCATTGGTTTTGACCACGATGTTTTCGATGTCTTCCAGTGATTTAACCTGGCCATCACCCCGGATAAAATAGCTTTGGTTGCTCTTTTCGATGTAAGAACCACCCGAAATACTGTTGTTCTTTTCCAGGGCGTCAAAAACTTCTGTAATGCTGATCCCAAAACTCGTCAGTCTGGCGGGTTCGAGGGACACTTCATACTGCTTCAGGTAGCCCCCCCAACTGTTGATCTCCACAACTCCATTGATTCCAGAGAGGCGTCTCTTGATCACCCAATCCTGGATGGTTCGAAGGTCCATGGGGCTGTATCGCCCCTCGTAACCGGGTTTCACATCCACAATGTACTGGTAGATCTCCCCAAGACCCGTGGTGATTGGCCCCATTTCCGGGCTGCCGTAGATTTCCGGAATATTGGCCGATGCACTTTTAATTTTCTCCGCAATCAGCTGTCTGGGAAGATAAGTGCCGGGACTATCGGAAAAGACTACGGTAACCACTGAGATGCCAAACTTCGAGATAGAACGGATCTCCTTGACATCCGGCAGGTTGGCCATCTCCATTTCAACAGGCGCAGTAATAAATTGCTCAATCTCCTGGGTGGATAGATTTCCTGAAGTTGTAATGACCTGCACCTGGTTGTTGGTGATATCGGGTACGGCCCCTACCGGGATTTTGTAGACAGCATAAAATCCATAAGCTGCTATTGTCAAGGTAAATAGTATGACAATCAGCTTGTTCCTTACACTAAAATCAATGATTTTTCCCAGCATGGCATTTTTATATCATTTATTGGCACGAAGTCTGCTTCGAAAATCCGGGTGTTGATAATTTTCAAATCAGGGTATTGTAACTTCCGATTGATCGGCCAGACAGTTATGCTAAAGATATAAAAATTGAATGGAAAGAGGGTTGAAAAGTATGAATTTTATGCACAAAAGAGAGAAAAACCTGTAGCATCGCATGAATAATTATTGGCAAACATAGGATCTAATTGCAATGAATAATTATTTCCCTTTTCGTTGTAACTATTCAAAATATTGCAAGTCTAACAACCCGTGACTGTCAACCATAATTGTGGCAAACTGTTACACGCTCAAAAAAATATATATTTGATCATTAATTACTCATTGTCAAAACCATGAAGAATAATTTAGTTGTTATCTCAACCTCTCTTTGTATGATTATTGCAACCCTTTTGTCATGTTCGGAAGCTCCAAAGCCGGCTTCAACTCCTGCAATTGACCTGGTCAACCTTGACAAGTCGGTAGTGCCAGGAGACGATTTTGATACCTATGCCAATGGAGGCTGGAAAAAATTGAATCCCTTGCCAGCCGACCGTGGCCGTTTTGGTTCCTTCGACCAACTCGCCGAAGAGGCTGAAAAGCAGGTAAACGATCTGGTCAAAGCTACCGCAGCCACCAAAAATATCAAAGGGTCGGTCCCCGATAAAATCGCCACCCTCTTCAATTTGGGAATGGATACCGCCATGATTGAGAAGCAGGGAGTCACGAGCCTGGAACCCTACCTGAAAGAGATTGACCAGATCACCACTCCCGATGAGGTCCAGCAGGCCATCGTTCGTTTCCATCAATATGGCCTGTCACCCTTGTTTGGCATCTACGGATCGGCCGATGCCCGGAACAGTTCGATGGTCATTGCCCAGCTGACCCAATCGGGGATGGGTATGCCCGACAGGGATTATTACCTGAACGATGACCCAAGGTCCGTGGATCTGCGGGCGAAATACATCACCTACATGACCACCGTTTTCAAACTGATGGGTGAGGATGAAACAACCTCTGCCGCTTCTGCACAGAATGTAATAGCGCTTGAGACCCGGCTTGCAAAGGCCGCCATGTCCCGCCTGGAGCGACGCGATCCCAACAAAACCTACAACAAGCTGACTACCGCAGAGCTGGTTAAGCTCTCGCCTGTCTTCAATTGGAACCGTTACTTTGCGGATCTTGGAATTGGCGATCCAGGCGCTGTAAACCTCAATCAACCTGAGTTTATCAAAGAGATCAGTGCGATGCTTACCAATATTCCGGTGGAGGAGTGGAGGGTTTACCTGAAATGGAACCTGGTCAACGAATCGGCATCCTACCTCTCTTCCAATTTCGAACAGGCAAGTTTTGATTTCTACAGCAAAGCCATGACCGGAACAGAGGTGATGCGCCCACGCTGGAAAAGGGTATTGGGTGTCACGAGTGGTGCGTTGAGCGAAGCATTGGGTCAATTGTATGTCAATGCCTATTTCCCGCAGGCATCCAAGGACCGAATGGTGAAGCTTGTCGAGAACCTTCGTGTATCACTGGGTGAGCACATTCAAGGTCTGGAATGGATGGGTGCAAAAAACAAAAAAAAAGCGATGGAGAAGCTGGCAGCCATTAGCGTGAAGATTGGATATCCTGACAAATGGAGGGACTATGCAGCGCTGGACATCCAGGAAGATTCCTATGTCATGAATGTGATGCGCTCCAACAAGTTTGACACAGAATACAACCTGGGCAAAATCAACAAGCCGGTTGACAAGCTGGAGTGGCACATGTCGACGCAAACCGTCAATGCCTATTACAATCCAACCATGAATGAAATTGTCTTTCCTGCAGCGATACTTCAACCACCCTTCTTTTTCAAGGATGGGGATGATGCAGTAAACTATGGCGCCATTGGCGTGGTAATTGGCCATGAGATGACCCATGGCTTCGATGACAAGGGATGCAAATTTGACAAGGAGGGTAACCTGACCGATTGGTGGACACCGGAAGATGCCTCCCGTTTTGAAGAACGTACCAAAATACTGGTGGACCAGTACGATGGCTTTGTGGTACTGGATACCCTGCATGCCGATGGAAAGCTGAGTCTTGGCGAAAATATTGCCGATTTGGGAGGGTTGAACATCTCCTACCAGGCATTTCAAAAGGCCAATAACCAGAAGGAGCCTATCGATGGATTCACTCCTGAACAGCGCTTCTTCCTGGCATATGCCCATGTTTGGGGACAAAACATCAGAGACAAGGAAATTTTGCGACGAACCAAGGAAGATGTCCACTCACTCGGTCGCTTCAGGGTACTTGGACCACTTCAGAACCTACCTGAGTTCTATGCCGCTTTCGAGGTAAAGGAGGGTCAGGCAATGTATTTGGCATCAGATAAACGTGCTAAAATCTGGTAAAATTCCTTTCGGAGTCAACTTCAACAGGCACAATTGTCCACCTGACACTTCCAGGTTGACAATTGTGCCTGTTGTGTTTAATTTTCTATGGCCGGCAACCATAAAATTGAATTGTCTCGGATTTTTTACTGCTTTTTTTGAAGCAATACCTCATCTTTCTTAATACCATCTT
>CAZVTL010000037.1:0-21896 GCA_964630075.1 uncultured Tangfeifania sp. | reverse complement strand
CAGGCAAAAAAGCCTTAATCAGAGTTGACTTCAATGTTCCGCTCAACGAACAATTTGAAATTACCGACGATACCCGCATGACCGCTGCGCTGCCAACCATCCAAACCATTCTTGGAAAGGGAGGAGCAGTGATTGTCATGTCTCACCTGGGGCGTCCCAAAAAAGGTCCTGAAGATAAATTTTCGATGAGACATCTGGTACCACACCTGAGCCAGCTTCTTGGTGGCAAAGCCGTAAAGATGGCACCCGACTGTATTGGGGAGGCAACCCAGAAAATGGCTGCCGAGCTCAAGGCCGGTGAAGTACTGGTATTGGAGAACCTTCGTTTCCATCCGGAAGAGGAGGGTGGTGACGAGGAGTTTGCACGCCAGATCTCCCTGCTGGGTGATTGCTGGGTCAACGATGCTTTCGGTACTGCACACCGTGCACATGCTTCAACTGCAGTCATTGCAAAATTCTTCCCCAACGACAAGCTCTTTGGGCTGTTGGTTGCCAGCGAAGTAGAGAGTCTCAACAAGGTACTCAAGGCACCTGTTCGTCCTTTTACTGCCATCATGGGTGGTTCAAAAGTCTCATCCAAGATCACCATCATCGAAAACCTGCTAAATTCGGTCGATCACCTGATCATCGGAGGCGGAATGACCTACACCTTTGTGAAGGCGCAAGGCGGTAAAATTGGTGGATCCATTTGTGAAGATGATTATTTGGAACTGGCCAAAAGTCTTCTGGAGAAGGCCAAAGCCAAGGGTGTTCAATTTCACTTCGCGGTAGATGTGGTAGAGGCGGATGCCTTTGCAGAAACTGCCAACACCAAGGTGGTATCCTCCTATGCCATTGATGACAACTGGTCAGGTTTGGACATCGGTCCTGAAACCATCAAAAATTTCAGCCAGGTTATCATGGATTCCAAAACCATCCTGTGGAATGGTCCGGTAGGTGTTTTTGAAATGGAAAAATTCGCGGTTGGCACAAAGGCCATTGGGGATGCCATTGTAAAGGCAACTGAAAGCGGTGCGTTCTCCCTGGTAGGTGGTGGCGACTCTGTGGCTGCTGTCAACCAGTTCGGCATTGCGGATAAAATGTCTTACATTTCTACCGCCGGCGGTGCGATGCTCGAATACCTCGAAGGACGCGTTCTACCAGGCATTGCTGCTGTGCAGGAGTAATAAAAATTTTCGATTTTGGAATCAGTCCCTGAGCTTACCAAAGGGTTCGGTGGGGATGAGAAACCAAAGTAAAATGCTTTTTAAGGCTATAAGCTAATGGCTAATCCCCAATAGCTTTCCATTTGATAGAATTTCGGGTGCAGAAGTGATCTGCACCCGATTTTTTTTAGATTTGTACCACGAAACTGACGACTAATTTCATTTCAGATGCCAAAAACTGATGGGACTGTATGGCAAGTCATCCTGAATCCGCATGCCGGGGGAGGGAAGGGGGACCATGATCAAAAAAGAATTGAGCAGTTGCTGAAGAAATCCCACCTTACATTCCGGCTCTTCCGTTCCGAATATCCGGGACATGCCATCGAACTGGCCAAAGAGCTTGTGACAGGGGGAGCAACCCACCTGATTGTTGCCGGCGGAGACGGTACACTCAACGAAGTGGTCAATGGCATTTTTCTGGCAGAGCAAGTTGCACACCACGAAATCACCCTCGGGATGATCCCGGTAGGAACCGGCAACGACTGGACCCGTACCTTCGGAATCCCCGACCATTATCAAAAGGCGATCGACATTGTTATAAAAGGAAAGACTGTCAAACAGGATGTGGGTGAGATCACCTGCCTGGTAGATGGAGTTTCCAGCCTGCGCTACTTTGTCAACATTGCCGGATTCGGATTTGATGCGCTGGTAGCCAAAAATGCCAATGAGCTTAAATCCAAAGGGATAAAGGGCATTCGGGTGTACATTCAAAGTCTGGGGCTGGGCTATTTCAACTTCAAGAGCAGACAAGCAAAATTCGTAATTGATGGTGAGCCATTGGAGGTCAACCTCTTCACTGCCAGCATCGGATTGGGAAAATTCAATGGCGGAGGAATGATGCAGGTTCCTGCTGCCAATCCGCTCCAGGGACTGTTTCACATTACCATCATTCGCAAAATCGGCATCTGGGGCATCCTGACCAATTTCAAAGGACTCTATTCCGGGAAATTCATTTCAGACAGACGCGTCTCCACCCATACGGGGAAAACCATCGAAATCAGCTCTGCTACGCCCCTTCCGGGAGAATCGGATGGCGAGAACCTCGGAGCCGGTTCTTTTCGCATTGGGCTTGTACCACACAGGCTGAGGGTTATTTACGGTTCGGACAAATTTCTAAGGGACTTATCTTAATCAGGAGATCACGATTTTCTTCAGCTGCCTCAAATACTCCTCATCGATCCAGGCTCCCAATCCAACCACCTCCGGCACGGTTACAATACCCATCCTGTTGTACGAGATACCCCCCGATACCGGATCTTCCGTAAACATCAGCGGCGTGTCAAAATCGCAATAGCGGATGCTTTCACTGGTCAGCGCAAGGTGGGCAGCAGCGGTGAAGGCCAGGCGGGATTCCAGAAAACCACCTATCTGAAGATGAATGTTTGCCTCCTCTGCCAATCGGATAATTTTCAATGCATTGAAGATGCCGGATGATTTTCCGAGTTTGATGTTGATCTGGTCGCAGGCCTCCAAATCAATCAGTCTTTTCGCATCGTGGTGATCTGAACAGGATTCATCCGCCATGATATCGATCGGGCTCTGCCTCCTAACCAGGGGGAGATCCATGAAGTTCCAGCGCGGAATGGGTTCTTCGCAATGCTGGATATGGTAGGGCTCAAGCGCTTGTAATATGGCTATGGCTGTTGGGGTATCCCAACCCTGGTTGGCATCTATCCGCAGGGGAATATCCATACCAACCGCCTCCCTGATCAACCGTATCCTTTCACAGTCTTTGTCAAACGACTCGCCCAATTTTACCTTGATGGCTTGAAAACCTTGATTTTTGATCCACAGGGCATCTTGTACCATCTTGTGCTTGTCGCCCAGACTAACCGTGTAATCTGTTGCCAACCTTTTGTTGTTTTTACCTCCGAGAAAAGCATACAATGGAAGTTCGGCGTGTTGTGAGGCCAGGTCGTACATGGCGATGTCAAAGGCGCTTTTGATGCTGGAATTTCCGTAAATCACCTGATCCATTAAGGTGGCGTTGGCGGCAATGTCCGTCGGATCCTTGCCCAGTAAATTTCGCCCAAGATACTCCCCAACCACCAGGCAGGTCTCCATGCTTTCGCCATTGATCGGCATGAAGGGGCTGCACTCGCCAAATCCTGTCAATCCTGCATCTGTCCGGATGGCTACCACCACATTGTTGGCATGGGTGAAGCTCCCCAAAGAGATGACGAAGGGCTCTTTGAGCTCCACCGGCATCTGGCAGACCTCGATTTTGGTAATTAGCATATATTCCAATAAATTGAAAATTACGAATTACCAATTACGAATTACGCTTGGATGCCATGACAAGAGACAATAAACAGGCTGTTCACCGTAATTCGTAATTTCAAATTCGTAATTATTTATTTTGTCTCTCCTGCCTTGAATACTGTCCATGGTTGGGTGGGCCGGTTGGCCAGCAGTCCTTCCAACCAGTAATATTGCGGATGAGCCTCCAAATACTTTGCGCCGTCGAAGGATTTGCCACAGGCCGAACCCCAGCGTGCGGCAAAGGACATCGCCCTGGCCATGGTGGCATCCACCACCTTTCCGTCGATGGTTCCTTCGGGGGTAAACGGGACGCCCGGGCCAAACTCCTGGGCATCCGTCTCCCAATGGCCGCAAAGGGTTCTGCCACCCGGATTGTTCTTGTTGAGGTAGGTGTCGAAATGGTCGGCTTCGAATGCTTTGGCCAGTTTCAGGTCAATCTTGCCGGCATGCTGTTTCATCAGCTGTTTCCACCTGACACGGCGGGCAATCGAGGAGTACTTGATGTTGGTTTCATCCTTGTAGGTTTCGAAGCGGAGGATCTCCAGGTTTTCTGCCACGTTGGAGCCTATAAAAAAGCCCTCCTTCTTCTTCTCGAAACCAATGTATTTCAGTCCAAGTTCCAGTCTGGCAATCTCGTTGGTATTGATATCGCCCAGCAGCCAGGCATTGGCATAACCGCCGTTGTTGTCCTTTTTCATGATTTCGCACCACTCCTCGATGGAGGCGGCATCCTGTGTAGCACGGCGCATCCGCGAAAATTCCGGTGCACCGGCCGGATCGAAGGGAAAAAACTCGCCAATGGTGGTTTCCGAACCTACCAGCCCTGCATCGGTGATGAAGAAGTCGGTCTCACTGTGGATAAATCCTGCCACTGCCTGCATCAATATCCGGTGTCCCTTTGCAGGAAGGATGTCCAGGATCAGGTTGCTCAACGGATTGTGGTAAAGGTCCATGGTGTTGTGCCCGAGCACAATTTTGCCATCTGCAGTCATGTTGCCGGTGGCGATGAAGGAGCTGCACGACTCCTTTGGTTGCTCTGCCGAATGTACGTTGACCGAATCCTTTACGGTGGGCCACCAGGATCCCAGCAGCTCCGCATAGCCGTTTAATCCGACAATTTCATTCAGCGAACTGTTTACCCCTGCCAGCAACAATCCCTCCACAATGCCTTCCAGCTCTTCCAGGTTTTCAGGATCAACCTTGGTGGTGAGTACCACTCCGGCATTTCGAACGTACCACGACCATTTCAGGGCGGTTTTGTATTCCCACCTGGCCCGCAAAAGCCGGATGTTCTCTTTTATTTCGGGGGCCATGAGGTAACCATGCTGGATTCCGCGTTCACGTGCGGTTCCTTCTATGTGGAGGTAGTTCCATCCGTTTTTTTCGTGCCGGTAGGCTTTTGCCAGGAGGAGGGCTTGTTCGTCGGAGAGCTTCCCGGTAGGCTGGCCTTGCAGGTAAAAAGGGCAGATGAGCAAAAATATCAGCAACAGATAATTGGGACAGTTCACGGTAGTAATCTCTTTTAATGTATTTCAAAGATATCATTTAATCCTCCACCGAATACTTCAACTCAAATACCGGTCGGCTTCCCACATTTTCGGGTACTTCCTTGTTAGGGATCGCGACCCTGATCCTGGTGGAGTCGCTGAAACTTTTCAGGGAGGATTCAATCCTGTTGATCCTGTACTTGGTGATGGACTGCTGGATGGAATCAATTTTGTGGGCTCCTATCAACTGCAGGCTTCCGGATACTGCACTTAGGGTATCAATTTGAAGTTTTTCGCCCAGGTAGAGCCTGAATTTCTCCAGATCCTTCTTGTAATCAACTCCGGTGGCTGCATAGAATTGTTTTCCGGCCTCTGCGAGGGCGATCTCTCTCTTCTCCAGCGCGGCATCGTTGAAGTAGCTGAGCTCAATCTTCATGTCTGGTTTTTTCTGCTCCATTTCCGTAAAGAGCCTGATCCTGCGCAGATGGGTGGAGGTAAGCGTGGTGTCCGCGTAACCAAACTCGACCCCTTTTACCTCGGTAGGATCAACACCCATCATTTTGCCAATGGCCAGGAACGGAGAGGCAACCACCTTGACAATTACATTTTTAACTACCTGCCAGACCAATCGGCCGATTTTGGTTTTTGGATCATTCAGGTCACCCGTAACAGGCAGGTCTAGGGTAATGTCGCCATGGAGGTCCTTGAGCAGGTAGAGTGCCAGTTTCAGGGGCAGGTCCATCAGTCCGCCGCTCTTCTTTCCGAGCTGCACATTGCGGATAATCAGCTTGTTTTCGCTGTTTAGCTGTTTGTTGGCAATCACTGTTTTCCCTTTGTAGTACATGTTACCCAGCAAGAAAGGATAACCTACATAATGGGTCGAAAAGATATTCAGATCGCTCAGCTGGAAATTGGTAATCACATAATTGAGCTTCAACTCGTAGGGGTCAGATGGGTTGATCCCCAGTTCGGCCTGGAGTTTCCCCCGTTTGTTGAGTCGCATGCTGGCATAGGCATTCAGCCATTTTGCGGAGGAAGTGATCGAATCCACCTTCATGGAAATTTCACTCAGGTGGTAATCGAAAGGGGCTTCCAAAGTGTTGTCGCGGAGATCGAGCAGACCCCGCTCAATTCGGAATTTTTCGATTTGGTAAGCATATTCAACCGGCGGAGTTTCCTCCCCGGTCGATTCCACCATCAGGTTGAGCAGGTTGATGGTGGAGTCTTTCATCTCCACAAAGAGATAGGGTTCGGTCAGCTGGATGAGATCGAATTTAAAGTCGAACTTCATGGGATAGCTATCCTTCATCGTGACGATGGCACTCCTGGCTCCCATTACCTTGCGCCCGGCCAGGTCATTGATCATGAAATCAGATACATTTGCCTTACCCCGCAACACAATTGAATCGAGGTTGTTGACATTTCCCGTCAGGTGGAAATCTCCCCCGGCCAAACCTTCCATGCCACTGAGGCGGATATAGTCTTTGGCATAAGGCAGAAACGGCGCTATTTTTAGTTTATCTACCGAGAAATCGGCACTGTAACTTCCACTTTTCTGGTTGTAGTCTGCCTTGGCCTGGAAGGAACCTCCATTGGCAAAGTTGAATTTGATGCCTGTATCCCTGATCTGATCCTGGTTGAAGTTGAGTTCCGGGACAAAGAAACCCAGGTTATGCAATTGGGTGGTATGCTGCACCGTCTGGTCTTCAAAAACAAGTGTCCCCCCCTCCATGGAGATATTTTTCAGGAAGTAGCCAAATGGTTCGGAGGGTTCGGCCGGTTGATCCAGGGTATCTGCCTTGGCTTTTGCATCCAGAAAGGCAGGGATGTCATCAAAATTGAATGCCGAATCCTTCATGGAAATGTATACCTCCGGCTTCACCAGCCTGATTTGCTCCACCATCAGTTTGGCCGTGAACAAGGGAAGGGGTTTGATCGCTACCAGCAAGGTGTCGAAGGAGGCAAAAGTTGATTTGCCATCCGCTTCGAGCATTTTGAAATTATGGATGCTGAAGGTAGAGGTGAAGTAGTTGATGCGAAGTTCCTGGATGGTTGTTGCTCTTCCAATGTATTCCTGTCCATGCTTGTTGACATAATTCTTCAGGATGGACGGCAGTGCTACCAACAGTGCGACCAATATAACGAGCAGGCCAGGCAAAACAAAAAACAAAACTATTTTAAACGTTCGCTTCATTGCAATAGGTTTTTGCAGGGTTATGCCATTGAAATATTCACGATCCAGTTGGAAGGCAAATTCTTTACCAATGGTTCAAATGGTCACAAAACGTTTTAAAAATAGTCAATTCATAATTAAATTGGAGGATTGATTTTTACGATGGTTCAAATGGCCGGAATTGTTGCTGTAAGTTTGGATCCAACTCCCTCTGTGCTTTCGATTAATAGCTCTCCTTTGTGCATTTCTATGAGCCTTTTGGATATAATTAAACCGAGTCCGGAACCCTGCTGTTCAAGCTGTTCTCTCTTGAATTGCATGTAAGCACCTATTCTTGAGATGTTGGCGGCTGAAATCCCCCTGCCAAGATCCTCGACCTGAAAAAAGAAATTTCCCGACTGGAATCCGCAACGTATGGTTACTGGTGATCCCTGGGTTGAGAATTTGAAAGCATTGTCAGTCATCTCCTCCACAATCTTTACAAATTCTGTTTCACCCATGTACAATAGCCCCTCGGTGGTCTCCAGCTGCAGATCGTTCATTCGCTCGTACCTGGATGCAACCTTCAGGGCAACTTGATCACATTTCAGTTTAACATCTTTCAGGGGGTTCTCCTGTCTGGCAATTGGGTTCCTTAATTCGAGCTGTGAATAGATCAGATAATTCTGAATCAGGTGGTTGAGTCTTAAGGCGCTGCTGTAAATGTTTTTCCCGATTTCCGGAAGATCTGCCAGTGTCAGTGTCTCCGGATAGTCCTTTAAAAGTTCTCCGTAAACCATCATGCCATTCAATGGGGTAAGTAATTCATGGGGAAGATGTCTGATGATGCTGTTTCGCAACTCATTGAGTTTGGATTCAGCCTGCTCAGTTTGATCGTTTGATTTTCTAAATTGGGTATTTACGGCACTCAAAAGCTCTTCCCGGGTAAATGGCTTGGTGAGGTAGTCGTCTGCACCAAGCTCCATCCCTGACCTCTGGTCTGATCGCTCTGCGAGGGCAGTCATAAAGATGAAGGGAATAAGTTTGGTGCTGTCGTGGCAGCGAATCTGGTAAAGTACCTCATGGCCATCCATGAGTGGCATCATGATGTCGCACAAAACCAGGTCCGGGGTATCGTGGAGAGCCGCCAGGATCCCCTTCTCTCCATTTGGTGCCTCCAGCACATTAAATCCCTCGAAGTTGAGAATTTCGGCAATCCCCTGCCTGAGCAGCAACTCATCTTCAATTACCAGTATTTTTTTCATGTTTAACAGGTTTAATAAATTTTTATAAGGTTAAAATCAGTGTTTTGGGGAGGTGTACTACAAATGTAGATCCTATCCAAAGTTCGCTGGTGAAAGTGATGTCTCCCCCATGCAACATGACTGACTCTTTAGCGATGTTAAGACCGAGTCCATTGCCCTGAATTTGTTTGACATTTTCTGCCCTGTAAAACGGCCGGAAAAGGTTCTTTGTCTCTCTTTTGGGGATTCCTATGCCATTGTCCTTGATTGCCAGCAATATTTCATCCCCTTTTTCGTATAGCTTAACCAGTACAACAGGAGTAGGCAGGGAATATTTGATGGCATTTGACAGCAAATTGTTCAGAACCTGTAACATCAGCCTGCTGTCCAGCAACATATCAAGCGATGTCCATTTGGAATCAAATTTTATTTTGGTAACCAGGGAATCATCGATGTTAAAATCCTTGATTACATCAGCCGCCAATCCAACGATGTCCATTCTCTTGGGAGCATAGCTTAGCTTACCTTCCTGTATCTTTGCTACTTGCATCACATCTGTCACCACTTGAGCCAAATGCTGCACCTGGTCTTTGATGTGGGTTAGTTTCAAGGCTATGTGATCGTCATCCATTCTTTTCCAGTAGGAAATCAGGGAGTCACTCATCATCAGAATGGAGGCCATCGGAGTCCTGAATTCATGCGAGGCCATCGAAACAAAGCGTGATTTCAGGTCGTTCAGCTCTTTCTCCTTGGCGATGGCAGATCTCAGACTTTCTTCAAATTCCTTTCGTTTGGAAATATCTGAATGGGTACCGATCATGCGAAGTGGCTGGCCATCAGATTTCCATGCGACAACTTTGCCGCGATCCAGAATCCATTTGTATTTTCCATCTTTGCACAACAATCTGTGTTCGTTGTGGTAGATTTCCATCTCACCCCTCATGTGTTTGTTGAGATCTTCATAGCAGCCGGTTTTGTCATCCGGATGAATTCTGGAGTCCCATACGTTGAGGCTGGTTCCGATTTCATGTTCGTCATACCCCAGCATGAATTTCCAATTGTTCGAATAGTATACCTCATTGGTATCGCTGTTCCAATCCCACACTCCATCACCCGATCCCTCCAGGGCAAATTTCCACCGCGCCTCACTCTCCCGCAGAGCCATCTCCATTCTTTTGCGGTCGGTAATGTCAATTTTGATGGCAATATAGTTTCGGATTTTCCACAAATGGTCAAAAACCGGCGAAATTGTCTGCTCCTCCGGGTATATGGTTCCATTCTTCTTCTTGTTGTAGAGTTCACCACTCCAAATCTCTCCTTTTTGGATGGTTGACCACATTTTTTTGTAAAATTCCTCATCCTGAATCCCTGACTTGATCAATTCCCCATTTGTTTTGCCTATTATTTCTTCCATCTGATAACCTGAGAGATTTAAAAAACTGGAATTGGCCCAATTTATTTTCCCTTGGTCATCGGTAATGATAATCGGCAAGGCGAATGATTCAAAGGCTGCACTCTGCATCTTAAGTTCTGCATCGAGTCGTTGTCTTTCCGTGACATCACGTGATATTCCGAACAAGACCTCCTGCCCATCCCATTTGCCAAAAATAACCCTTGTTTCTACCGGTATTTGACTCCCCTCCTTTGTCACCAAGGGAACTGGACAGAAGGAAGCTCTTCCGGCAAGCATCTCTCCTACAATGAAACCGGCTTCATCCCTCCTTTCAGGGGGATGAACCATCAGGACATTGGTGCCAATTAGCTCTTCCGAAGTGAAGCCCAACCGCTTTTCAACAATGGAGTTGGTTTGAAGTATGTCCCCTTTTGTGTCCAGAATGAATATAAAATCATCGATGGTATCAAACAGTAGTTTGAAGTTCTGCTGACTGGAAAGCAGTGCTTTTTCAGCCTTGATTCTGAAAATCGTTCCGCCAATGTGTATGACAAGCGATTCAATGGCATTTTGGATGTGCGGATAGAAAGTTGCCAATACATCAGAAGCCAGGTTCAGGGACCCTATCACCTTTCCTTCGTGCAAAATTGGAATTAACGCCAGGCTCTTGATGATGTCGGTACTCTCCCTCAAGCTCATCGGAAATACATCCTTCCTGTAAGGGCCATAGATGGGTTTCCCTTTCTGTACAACTTTTGCATGGAGAGATTCAGGACCATAGGAGATTTTTTCACGGATAAACTCTTCTGAGAGCCCTTTGTGAACCATCAGATCCAGGTTTCCGGTTTTATCGTCAAAGAGGTAGATACCTCCTGCACCGATCTCCGCTGCCCGGCAAGCCGAATCCAGCATATGGACCAATGCCTCCCTGAGGTCCGAGGTTGCGCTGAGCCTTGCTACAAGATCCCGCTGCGTTTCAATCAATCTCTCTGAGCTCTTTCTCCTGGTAATGTCTTCAAATATGTACAACCTGCCGTGATATTGATCCGAAGCATCCCTGATCTGGGTGGAGAACCGGCGGATGGTACGACCATCCACGAAGGGAATCTCATCCTCCACAATGACCCGGTTTTCTTCGTGCTGCAGTGGTTTGCAGGATTCGGCAAATGCCGGCACATCTTTGAGCACCGGTATGCAGTCCGGTATAATGTCGTTGTTTTTCAGTTTTTTAGCTCTAATATCCGCCTCCAGGTGGTTGATTCCCCAGATCTCGCAGAATTGGTGGTTGACAAACAGGATTTCATCCGTTCGGTTGTCAACGACCAGGAAAGCCAGGGGAGAGGATTCTGTCATTTTTTTCAGGAATGCCTCGTTCCATTCCAACGCCTTTTCTGCCTGCTTACGATCGCTGGTGTCACGTACGATAGAGAGTGCTTCATCATCCGACATGACTCTTATTCGGTCTTCATAATAACGGATTTCCCCATCGATAGGGAGTTCATATTCGAAAGTGACCGTCTCCCGGGTCAGAAAGGCTTTCTCAAGGGATTCTTCTGCAATGGAAGCGATTTGCGGAGGCAATACCTCTTTGATGGCTTTCCCCAGGTATGCAGATTCTGGTATAAACAGCTCTTCCGGATTATTGGCATGAGAGGAGAGAAACTTTCCGTTCCTGTCCAGACGGAACATCAAATCAGGAATTGCTGAAAGGATTGTTTTCTTCTCAGCTTCGCTCTTCCTGAGTTGTTCTGCAGACTTGACCCGTTCCGTAATGTCGTGGATGATTGAAAAGAGCAATATCTCCCCATGAACCTCAATCGGGGTGGAGTGGACCTCAACGGTCCGCAGGACCCCGGATGCGAGCCTGTGCTTGAATTCAAAATAATTTCTTTTCTGGCTCACCGCCAGCGTGATCTCATTTTGTATTTGTGACTCTTCCAGAACATTTATGTCGCATACTTTCAGTGGCTTATCCTTACTGAATTTGTACTGGTAGTAGTTTTCACAAGCCAGGTTGGCATCTACGATCTCCTGCGTGACAGGATTAACCAGCCACATCACAGCAGCATGTTCGTGAAACATCTTGTGGAAGCGTTCTTCACTTTCTCGCAGGGAGGCCATTGCCATTTTTTCTTTGGATATATCCATGGCCACCCCAATGTATCCGCCAATATTTCCTTCTGTATCCTTGAAATGGGAGATGGTGAGCTTGACAGGCAATCTTGATTGGTCTTTTCTTACATAGGTCCACTCTGCAGTAGTGACAAGTACCATGTTTGCCCAGGTCGAAAACAGGTTGAAATCCGGGGTTACTACTTTGCCTGCTATTTTGGAAAGCTCCCTGGCCTTGAGGAGGAGTTCCTGGGAATCGTGAAATATCAGTGGATTGGATTTCCCAATGACTTCCGTTGCTTTGTAACCCAGCATATTTTCAGCCGCCGAGTTAAAGGTCTGTATGATCCCGTTTGAATCTGTGGAGATGATTGCAAGCCCTGCATTTTCGTTGATGACCATCTGTTGGTGCGACATCTTATAGATTTTCCTTGTCCGTTCCTCCACCCGCTCCTCCAAACTGAGGTTGGCCTGATTCAGTTGAATTACGGAGGCTTCGAGTGCCTCCTCCACACTCTGCCTGGCTATAAAGCCAGAAATGATGTTCGACAAGGATTGAAGCATTTCAATTTCATCCTGGTTCCAGATCCGATGGGTGAGGCAGTCATCGAAACCGATAAACCCCGAATACCTGCCTCCTGACATGACGGGCATGATCAGAATTGACAAGATATTCTGTGGTCGCAATATCTCCTTGATCCCCTCATCAGGAATCTTTTCAATATCTGAAAAGCAAATAATGTGGTCCTTTATCAGGGTTTCAATCCACCAGGTCATCTCGGTTACAGGAATGCCTTGCAACTCTTCAATTTGTGGAACAATCCCGTCTGAGCACCATTCATGGGTGTTGTTCACTGTTTTGGAGGAATGGTCCTGGTCAAACATGTAAACACGGCTTACACAGAGTGATTTCCCCATTTCAGCAATTGAAAAGTTGAGAAAATCATCCAACTTCTTGGCATAAAGTGTCTCCCTACAAATTTTTGACAGCAGGTTTTCGTTGTTCAACAGCCTGGCCACATCCTGTTCTGCCCGTTTTCGCTTCGTAATGTCCCGGATGCTTCCAACAATTTTCGATGGCTGGCCTGCACTGTCATATACTAGGCGTGAAGATATGGCCACATGGATAATCGAACCATCCCTGTTTCGCAAGGAGAGATCATAATCGGTGATGCTGCCGGTTTTCTCCAATTCGTCGTAAAAGATTTTTCTGGATTCCGGATGCTCGTAAAAATTCAGTAAGGATTTTCCGATCAATTCGTCTCGCTCATATTGTCCCCTTGAGATCAATTCAATGGATTTGCTGATTTCCAGTATGATTCCATCACTGGATGCCTCGTAATAGGCATCATTCATATTCTCGAAAATACTTCGGTACTTAGCCACCAGACTTTCATCCTTCTCGTTGGCATTCCTTAACTCTTCTGTCGCGTTTTTCAAGGTTGCCAGCGTGGCCTTTAATTCCCTGTTGAGAGAGATCGCAACCTCATCCTTCTCGATGATTTTTTTTATCGTAGAATTCTCAAATATTAGCTTCTCTACTTTCTGCTCCAGACTGGTGGTGACTTCTGCAATCTGTAAAACTGCTGATTTTACCAGCGAAATGTTATCCTCTGTTTTCATGTTGCTGCTGTATGAATGATTCCTGCCATTAAGGATGAAAAGCCGGTGATGCAGATTTGGCTAAATAATTTTTTTTACCCATTGAAAGAATTTGAATGGGGCGTATCTAAAAGGCAAATCAATCCATGTAACCGAAGAAACGATACCCCGTGCATGACTGAATGCCTGGAAACTGAACTTCCCGTGGTAGTTGTTCATCCCGCTGTTGCCTACACCGCCAAATGGCAGGTGGTGGTTGGCAATATGTATCAGGGTATCGTTGATGCACCCTCCCCCGGAGGAAGTCTTGATCAGCAGTTTCCTTGCCACGCTTGTCGGACCGAAATAGTAGAATGCTAGTGGTTTTTCGTTCTCATTGATATAGTCCGTAACCATGTCGAGGCTTTCGAAGGTCATCACGGGCAGGATGGGGCCAAAGATCTCCTCCTGCATGATTGGAAAATCAGGTTGAATGTCCTCAATAATTGTGGGTGCGATAAATCTATCTGCCACATCCACCTCTCCACCCCAAACAATTTTTCCATGCTTCATCAGCTTCTGCAAGCGCTCCACAGCCTGATCGTTCACTATCCTGGGAAAATAGTTGCTCGACTTGATCTCTTTTCCGTACATTTCCTCGATGGCAATGGGGATCTCCTTCATAAGCTGCTCCCTGACACGCTTGTGCACGAAGAGGTAATCCGGTGCAATGCAGGTCTGCCCAGCATTGATGCATTTGCCCCAGGCAATCCGTCTGGCAGCTACCTTGATATCTGCCCCTTCGTCGACTATGCAGGGACTCTTTCCGCCAAGTTCCAGCACTACCGGGGTTAAGTATTTTGCAGCGGCCTGCATTACCAATTTCCCCAGGGAGGGGCTACCGGTGAAAAAGATCAGGTCAAAGCGCTGTTCCAACAGGAGTTGGTTCACCACCCTGCCTCCCTGAACGAGGACCACATGTCCGGGATCAAAGGTCTCTGCCACCAGTTCTTCCATGACCCTCGCTATGTTTGGGGTGTATGGTGAAGGCTTCAGCAGGGCACAGCATCCCGAAGAGATGGCTCCTACCAATGGATTGAGCAGCAGTTGGAAGGGATAGTTCCAGGGGGCAATGATCAGGGTCGTTCCGAGCGGTTCAAAGTGGATCCGGCTGGAAGAGGGTAAGAGTTGAAGTGGGGTAGCGACGCTTTTGGGTTTGGCCCACTTCGAGAGATGCCTCAGGTGGTCGTTCAACTCTTGCAGAACGATGCTGATCTCCGTAAGATAGGCCTCTTCGGGAGATTTGTGCAGATCCAGCCAAAGTGCATCGGTAATTTTTGACTCATAGCGCAAAATGGCTGCTTTAAATCTCTTCAAGGATTCAGTCCTGAATGCCAGGTCTTTGGTGACATCCGATTTAAAATAACTCCTTTGTTCCGTAACGACCGATTCGATGGTGTCCAATGAGCAATCTTGCATAGCTTGTGTATTAGATTTTTCGTCCTTCAAAGTGTTCCATCGTCTTGTAAATGCCCAGTACCTTCCCTACCAGGAGGTCGAAAAGCCAGATGGGCATCAATCCCTGGCAGAGCCGCACAAAATGGATAATCATCGGCATCTTGACGAAGAACTTGTTGCCTTCGATCCCTCTGATAATTTTTCTGGCTGCCTTGTCTGGTTTGAGGATGGGAATGACGGAGGATCTCACCCCATCGAACATGCCGGTATTGATGTAGTAGGGTGTCACGGTTGTGATTCCTACGTTGGTTTTTTGTTGCTGCATCTCTATTCTGACACTGTCAGACCAGCCAATGGCCGCCCATTTGCTGGCGGCGTAGACCGACATCCTGGGATTAGAAATAAGCCCGGCGGAGGAGGCGATGTTGCAGATATGGCCCGATTTGCGGGCTGCCATGTCGGGCAGGAATTGTAGCGCAATGTACATCAGTGCATTGGCATTGATCGCCATGGTGCGGGTGATCTCCTCTGGAGTATGGTCCTGGAAGAGTTTACCTACAACGATCCCTGCATTGTTGATCAATAGATCGATTGACCCATGTTGCTGTTTTACAAGGCTGGCAGCAGCAGTGATTTGATCCAGCGCCGAAACATCTACACTGTATCCGGTCACCTTTCCCAGGGTGGAAAAATCTGCGATGGTCTCGTCGATCCTGGGTTGACTAATGTCCCAGATAATCAGTTCTGCCCCTTTTTTCAGCAGGATCTGCCCCATCAATTTGCCGATGCCGGAGGCTCCTCCGGTAATCAGTACAAGTGTTCCGTTGGTAATCTTCATGGTTAAGGTTTGGTATTTTTGGTAATAATTTTAAGATAGCCTGGGTTTTGAAATCATGTAAAATGCCAGATTTTATTGATAGTATATTACGATTGTTGAATCTATTTTTGTTTTTTTAATCAGATCAATTGCTTCATGAAATCAACCAGTTCCTGCTCTTTGCCCAACCCAATTTTGAGCTTCAACCGGTACCTTTTCTTTCTTACGCTTTCAGCGGTGATGTTCAGGATTGCTCCCTGTTGGTTCGTATCCAGGTTTAAATAGGTGGAGGCAAGCAATGCCAAATCCTGCTTTTTTAGTTTTGGATTTTGCCGGAGCAGCTTAAGTTTGAAATTTGGATAGGTCTGCTCAAACTTGAATAAGAATACCGTTTGATTGTTGAGGAGAATTGATTTGTTGCGGAGTTTGTTCCGCAAACCGGATAAGGTAATTCTCTGATCTTCTGAAAGATTATTTTTTTGAAGCGTCGAATTCAGTTGTGCTGTCAGTTCCTGTATGATGTTGTTGATTTCGATGGACCGCAACGCATCCTGCATCAGCAATGCTTGTTTCTCTTTCAGTTTAACTTCAACCTGCTCTTTTTGGCTAACTGCCTCATCCAATAGCGATTTCTGGGAATCAACCAACTTCAACAAATCGGATATATTCTGCGCCAATTCGCTTTCGATCGATTCGATGCGGGTTTTGATCCTGCTCTCCAGCGACTGATTTTTGTCAATCCGAACCTGAATGGCAGTCAGCAATTCCTTGATGGTAAAGGGTTTTACCAGGTAATCATCTGCCCCCAAACCCATTCCCTCCCTGATGTCTTTTCGCTCATCTAGGGCAGAGATAAAAATGAAAGGAACCTGTAGCTGGTCACCTTGGTCTTTCAGTGATCTTAATACTTCAAAACCATTGGGTCCAGGCATCATGATATCGCACAGAATCAGATCCGGAGAATGCTGTAGGGCAAGCTCAATCCCCGTAGCACCATCACCTGCCTGAAACACTTTAAAACCTTCGCAATCCAAAACTTCAGCGATATTTTCCCTCAGGTCTGTTGTATCTTCTATGATCAGTATGGTATACATACATTAAAGAGATTTAAGGATTTAACCTTTTTATTCATCAATAGGCAACAGGTATCAACCTCCTCACATGTGTATATGACCATTCAACAAATGAACTGTTTTTTTGTTTAAAATATCCGGGTTATTGCAACACTTTTCAAAAATTAAAGTTTAAAGTACCATTTTCATAAACCGGCACATGAAAAGGAATGATTTGAATAATGTTTTCACAGAATTGAAAAGCGCGGTGTTGCAGGATAGGTATAAAGCAGTGTCATGCAATCCTTTCTTCAATGCTATCTTCCAGATTTTCATGGATATAGTCCATCAGGTAAATCTTTCCGTTTCCACAAGGCCATCCAAGATATTCGCCTCCTTCGGTGGGATGAAAATTGTTTGAAATTCCCGATTTGATGAAATACTTGTCAACCCAATATTTGTTTATGAATTTGGCAAATTTGGTACGGATAAAGGATGAATGGCGCTCTGACAGCAGGGATCCTACTTCAAAGGCAGCTCCGTTGATGACCTTTACCCTGATCACCCTCCATGCCAGGATATGATTGGAGAACTCTGTAATTTCCATTTCAGTTTATTGTTTTTACAGGTTAAAGAGACAATCCTTTGATCCTGTTAATCAAGTTTTGTTATAGTCTACGCTCTTAAATCAGAGCAGTGGTTCCACGAATGGAACCACTGCCCGACCCAATAGTATCCTCTGCCAAATCCCTTAGTAAAATCATATGGCTACAATTTTATTTGGTAGCTGAACTATTTGCGTCGTATATTTCATACAAAGCAAACATATTAATCAAGAAACAGAGGGGTTTTGGCGTGGTCACTTTGTGGACAGTTTTAAAAAAGTGAATTTGTGCCATTCCATTTTGACAAGAAGAAAAAATTGCGGTAATTGCACAAAATATGGTCTTTGGGATGGAATACCTGCCACTTATTGGAACAGTTGCCCTATTAAACCTGCTTGCAGCTGTGAGCCCAGGCCCCGATTTTGTGATGACGGTCCGGAATTCACTTTGCTATTCCCGCAGGTCAGGCATTTATACCGGGCTGGGCATCAGTACGGCATTGATGATTCACCTCTTTTACTGCGCAGCAGGAATTGGGCTGATCATCTCCAAATCCATCCTGCTTTTCACGTTGATCAAGATTCTTGGTGCCGGCTATCTGATCTACATGGGGGTCGGATCCATTCTGTCCAAAGGTTCCAAACTGGACCTGGCGACTGAAAAGTCGAGAACCGACCTTACCAGGATGCAGGCCTTTAAAATGGGATTCCTGACCAATGTGCTGAATCCGAAGGCTACGCTCTTCTTTTTAAGCCTTTTCACCTTTGTGATCAGCAGTTCCACTCCTTTGCACATTATCCTGATCATCTCTGTCATTATCATCCTGACAGCATTTGGCTGGTTTAGTATCGTTTCCATCTTCCTTTCACAGCCGAAGATTCAAAAAGCCTTCCTGAAATATGAGCGGCTAATCAATTATACCCTGGGTGGATTCCTTGTATTTTTAGGGATAAAAGTGGCATTGACCTTTAGGTAAAAAGCCATTGATAGTTGTAATTCAGCTAAATATTTTCTACATTTTGATCCGATGGCTTTGGATTTCGTCTGAAACAAAACATTTAACCAGGTTAAGGTGTATTTTTGTTGCAAATGGACATCTTGACAAAAGCACTCCCTGAGTTAAAGGAATTCCTCGATGAAAAGGTTTTTCAGTACAACCATCCCCGTTTTGTTGAAGCTGATCCGGTTGCTGTTCCGCACCGGTACGATCGGAAAGAGGACATCGAGATCGCCGGTTTCCTGGCAGCCACCATTGCCTGGGGAAACCGCAAGATGATCGTACAGAATGGGTTTCGAATGATGGAGCTGATGGGGAATTCCCCCTTCGACTTTGTGATGAACCACACGGAACAGCAGCTCGACTGGTTGGATGGTTTTGTGCACCGAACCTTCAACCACACCGACCTGCGCTATTTTGTCCGGGCGCTGAAGCACATCTATTCAGTAAAAGGCGGACTTGAAGTGGTATTTGCGACAGCTGTCGTGGAAACCTCCACACAGCCTGCTATCTCGCGGTTCAAAAAGGAATTTTTTGCTTTGCCTCATCCTGTCCGGACACTGAAGCACGTGTCGGATCCGGCCAATGGATCGGCAGCGAAAAGAATCAACATGTTTTTGAGATGGATGGTTAGAAATGACGGGTGCGGCGTCGATTTTGGATTGTGGAGATCCATAGTGCCTAGCCAGCTCTCCTGTCCGCTGGATCTTCATTCGGGCAATGTGGCCCGAAAACTGGGACTCCTTACCAGGAACCAGAACGATGCCAAAGCCCTGGCAGAGCTGGATGCCAATCTAAGGTTGATGGATACGGCGGATCCGGTGAAATACGATTTTGCCCTGTTTGGGTTGGGGATTTTTGAAAAATTCTGAAGTTAGGATCAATCAAGAAAAGTAGTGCCAATTTTATTTTTTGCCTCTTCTTTGAGTGGTTCAAGATGCTTTTTAATGACAGCCCATACCATTGATGGATCAACAGCATCATAAGCATGAATCAATCTGTTTCGAAAACCTACAATTTTTCTAGCATTTACAAGTGTATCTGAAGGATGAAGTATATCAAATTTATTTACTGCTTCGCCAATTATGCCCAATTGTCTCTCGACTGCACTTTGAGTTTTTAGATCTTTGGCGAAATCACTGTAATTACGAGTCAATTTGGTAAATTCCTCAATTAAGTCGATTGCCTGGATAATGTCAGACAAATATTTCTGACCCCGTCCCGTCATAAATTAACACTTTGGTTGAATCAATACTTCTTCTTAAATAAGGATTCCGAATAGATGAATCCGTCAACAGATCAACTCTTCTTTGAAAGAAGAGTTCAAAAGTATCCCAGAGGGAGAGTAATTTTTCTCCACGTTGAATTGGGTCAGGATCATCAATCTCTACAAGCAGGTCAATGTCACTTGAATGCTTATTGAATTGATTTGTCGTGGCAGAACCAAAAGCGTACAAATAGCTGACATTGTGCTTTTTGCACAGTGATAAGAAATTAGATTCCTGCTTTAATATTTCATCCTTGATAAACATAACCCAAAGATACCAATTTTTCAATACGGAAACTGATCCATGTAATTCCCGGCAGGTGCATAGTTGGCTACTACCAGAATCTCCCCGTTCTTGCATACCGCCACCCCAAACCCCACCTGCTTCGTATTTTTCCAAACCATCTGGGTATAGTGCCCGATGGCATGCCAGTTGCCGGTGCCAAATTTTCCGTATTTGTAGATTTTGATTTCACTGTACCAGGAAAGGGAGGCATCCATTGGGCCATAAGCGGTGGCAGAACTTCCCCAGAAGAGGTTCTCCCCCACCGGTTCATTGTTGATTTTGGGTTGTTTCCGGTGTTCCATCCTACAGCCATTTTTGGCCAGGTGATCAGCCCACTCCTGTGCAAACGCAGCCAATTCATTGCTCCATCCCAGTTCACCGGCACCCACCTCTTTCCTGACCAGGTTGTGGTGATCCAGCACTTTTTGAGCATCCTCCTGCGAAATTTTGCTTCCGGTATCCTTACCAGGAAGCTGCCCGAATGCTGATTGAAGCAACAGCAAAAGGAGGGTCAACAATTTATATTTCAGCATAGTTTAATTTGTTACATATTTATCAAAGAAGTCAGCCATAGGCTGTCAGCAAAGCCAATCCAATCAACGACTTTTCATGGATTTTGTGGTGCACATGTAAAAGTAACAGTGGAATTGGAAGTGAAAATTAGCAATTATTTTTGAGAAATTGACCATCAAAAGAATGGGGAACAAGCGTGGAAGTCCACCCTTGTTCCCCATTTCTTATCGTACCTGGAAAACTAATTCTTCTCGTCCGAGACCTCCACTTTCACTTCAACCTGTTTCGCATCAGTCGGAGGAGTTTGTTTCTTTCTTACAATGGTAATTTTTTCCAATCCTTTTCCGATGTCCTTCCGGTCGTAGGAGATGATGTCCTTGTTGTCGGGGTCCATGGCGAAAGGATCACCTCCTGATACTTTGAATCCTTGTACACGGAATGGTGGCGGAGGTGGGGGTGGTGGCATCATATCTCCGTCGTGACCGAACATCGTTACCTCACCGTCCCGCATAATATGAACCACTTTTTTCTGGTTCTTCATGCTGCCTGAATCCCCTTGCATGTAAAAAACCTTCATCTCCTTACCTCCGGCACGACTTCCTCCGGATTTTTGGCCCCAGTGCATGTTGCCATCTCCCTTGATGATGACAATATCGGCATTCCCATCTTTGCCATCCACAATTTCCAGTTTCTTAAGGAGGGAATCAACTTTCAGCTTGACCAGCTTCTCATCCGGAAAATTGAAGGTGGTATCAATGTTCGTCACCTTTCCGTTCTGGCTGACCATTACCTTTACGCGCTGTTCCTTTTTCTGCTCACTCTTTGCTGCAGGTGCAGTTTTCGCAGTCTGCCCAAAGGAGAAGAGGGTGGTCATGAGGAACAGTGCTAAAAAAAATACGATTTTCATATGCATCAGTTTTAAGTAAAAAAATAAATTCTTTGACATTGCAATGTTAGTGGTTAAAATTCGGCAGATGGGTTAAGGTCCCCTGAAAAAGTGTTAAGGTGAAGTTAAAGTTGAGAAGAGGGTAAAATAAATAGCTAATTTTGGAAAATAATGTAAAAACAGACTTACACAGCAGTAATTGTTTACATTTTCTGAATCATGAACAAGCGGTTTATCATAGGATTGGTCCTGCTCATGGGAGTATCCCTGCCCGGTATCGTGGCAGTGCAACTCTATTGGTTCAACAATTCTGTGGCGGTGCGCAATGAACTGTTCGATCGCTCTGTGAACGAAGCAATGAACAAGGCGGTACGTCGTTTGGAAACCGGCCACGATCTGAAGGTCATTCGTAGGATCGCCTTAAGTGATACGGTCAACTGGCCGAAGGAAATACCTTTTCCTCCGCCTCCACCGCCTCCGCCCCCCACTGAATTCGACAACATGGATGTCGTTGTCAAAAGAGATACTGTACACAACACCATCAGTCTAAAGACCACCAAAGGAAAGCATGCCAATCAG
>CAZVTL010000036.1:3425-21917 GCA_964630075.1 uncultured Tangfeifania sp. | reverse complement strand
TAAAGAATGTACAGTAAGCCTTAGTGGATGTCAAGTAGCCCTTAAAGAATGTACAGTAAGCCTTAGTGGATGTCAAGTAGCCCTTAAAGAATGTACACTAAGCCTTAGTGAGTTTCAAGTAGCCCTTAGAGAATGTACACTAAGCCTTAATGGATGTCAAGTAGCCCTTAAAGAATGTACAGTAATCCTTAGTGAGTTTCAAGTAAGCCTTAATAGGAGAGTGTAAATTAGATTGTGTAAACTGATGAGAGTGTTCAAAGAACTGTGTCACGAAGTTCTCTGCTGTGTGAGGGAAACCCCTTCAGGGTTTTGGCCGAAGTTGTGGCATTTCTTTCGCCCTCCCCCCCGGTTGAAACCGGGGGTTATTCACAGGAAACTCCTTCGGAGTTGGTAACTGGATAGTTGCCCTGTAATAACCTCCGCTTTCAGTCAGGCGTAGGAACTAAGGGATCCATATCCCACTAACTCCGCAGGAGTTTCCCAACAATAACCTCCACTTCAGTCATGCGTTGGAACTAAGGGATCCATATTCCCCAACTCCGCAGGAGTTTCCCAACGATAACCTCCGGTTTCACCCGGAGGAGCTGGAGGAACTTCGGGGATCCATATCCCACTAACTCCGAAGGAGTTTCCCGTGAATAGCCTCCGGTTTCAACCGGAGGCGTTCAACCAGAGGCAGATTCAACCTGAAGCGTTCACCCGGGGACCCAAGAATGAAGGAGCTCTATAACTCCAAACTCCGAAGGAGTTTCCTGTGAATAACCTCCGGTTTCAACCGGAGGAGTTGGAGGAATGATGTCCAGCAGAACTCCGCAGGAGTTTCCCTATCCTGGATAATATCACTTCTTGTCTCATTCCATTTTATCTGTTTCCAAATACACCGGTTCCGCTCTACTATTAACTATGACTTGGATTGTCCTGCACCAGCAAATTCCCACAGCACTGCTTTGTCGGCGTTATATTTTGCGAGCAGCCTGCCCTTCTCCTCCTGCGTTCATTTGCGTGATACAACAGATCCACAACACCTGGAAAAGCTCCTAAATGCAACAATATTTTAATCCTTGAACCCTTGATTTCTCCGCATTCTATTTTTAGTTTTGTGGTAAATCTTGCTGCATGCTACTACCACACTATTCCCTTAAAAATATCTGTACCCTTTTCTTCATCTCTGTTGCCTCCACACTTGCCGCCCAGGAGAACTATCTTTCTGATGTGGCGGATACCCTTACCAGACAAACCATCCCCGAGGTGGTGGTAACCGCCAACCGCCATGGCTCCCTTCAACTGAAGACTCCCGAAGCGATAGGGGCACTTGGAAGCGCAACCATCCAAAAATTCCAGCTGCGTTCGGCACCCGAGGCGCTGCTGCTCTCTCCCGGCGTCTTTGTGCAGAAGACCAACCATGGGGGCGGCTCCCCCTTCCTGCGCGGCCTCACCGGAAACCAGACCCTCCAGCTGGTGGATGGCATCCGGTTGAGCAACGCCATCGTACGCTATGGCCCCAACCAATATTTCAACACCATCGACCTCTTCAGCATCGATAAGATGGAGGTGCTGCGCGGGGGTGGGTCGGTCCAGTATGGTTCGGATGCCATGGGCGGTACCATCCAGAGCTTCAGCCACGAGGCAGAGACCTCGGAGCAACCCAGGTGGGGCAGCTCCATCCTCTCCCGGTTCATAACCCATGGGATGGAACAGTCGCTGAACAGCAGGGTCAATTACAGTGGGAAAAAGTTGGCCTTTACGGCCGGCGCCACCTGGCGCAATTTTGGGGATCTGGTGGGGGGTGATACCACGGAGAGGCAGTCTCCGACAGGCTACCGGGAGTTCGATTTCGACCTGAAGGGGAAAATCGTCCTGACCGCATCGGCATCGGTCACCATGGCATACCAGCGGGTGAACCAAAGTGAGGTGCCAGTCTACCACAAGGTGGTACTCGAAAACTATGCGGTCAACTTGATGGATCCCCAACTCCGGAATCTGGCCTACGTAAGGCTCAACAAGGAGCACCACGCAGGAATCCTCAAATCTTCGGCCTACACCGCCTCCTTCCAGCACAACGAGGAGGGGAGGAGCATGCAGAAAAATGGTTCCTCCACCCTGAGGGGCGAGAACGACAAGGTTAGGACCCTCGCCTTTTCGGCGGAGGCCTTCACCTCCAACGACAAGGCCTGGTCGGCCACCAATGGCATAGAGATCTACAACGACCGGGTGAACAGCAGCCGCACCGACAAGGATGTCAAATCCGGCGCAGCCGTTTCAAAACGGGGATTGTACCCCGATGGCGCCACCATGACCAGTCTGGCGCTCTTTAGCCTCCACACCCTGGAGTTGCCCTCGTGGGTTGTAACGGCAGGCGCAAGGTTCAATACTTATGTCAACAAAGTGGAGGATGTGAACCTGGGTACCACCACACTCACCCCATCCGCACTGGTGGGCAACCTCGGACTGCTGCGGAAACTGGGCAAGACTTCCAACCTCTTTGCCTCGCTGAGCTCCGGTTTCAGGGCACCCAACATCGACGACCTCGGAACCCTGGGCATCGTCGATTTCAGGTACGAGACCCCCAATTTTGATTTGAAACCCGAACACTCCCTGCAATACCAAATCGGGTACAAATTGCAGAACCGCCGGCTGAAGGGCGAAATTTACCTCTACCGCAACGAGTTACGCAACCTGATCGTTCGTCAGAAGGTGCCAGGTGACACCATCGAAGGATATCCCGTCTACCAAAAGGAGAATGTGGAGCGTGCCTTCGTACAGGGTGCCGAAACGGCCTGGTCGTACGCTTTCAACAAATTGTGGAAGTTGAGCGGAACCATGACCTATACCTATGGACAAAATATCACCAGGGATGAGCCCATGCGGAGGATTCCGCCGCTATTTGGCCGGCTTGCCCTGGATTGTCAGATGGAGAAGCTCTGGCTGAACCTGGAGTGGCAGGCCGCCGGCAAGCAGAGTCGCCTGGCCGCCGGCGACAGGGACGACAACCGCATTCCCAAAGGGGGAACACCGGGGTGGAACATTGTCAACCTCAACACACGTTATGCCCTGGGGCTTTTTACTTTTGACCTGAGCCTGCAGAATCTTTTCAACCGGGATTACAAGTACCACGGATCAGGGGTGAACGGCTATGGCCGGTCAGCATTGTTGTCTGTGATCTTCAGAATATAAAAAAAAACCGGCCATGACCGGTTTTTTTGTGAAATACTTTGTGGAATGTAATATCCTGGCTCAGATGTGCCAATTTTTAAAACGCCTCTAAATATCCCGAAGCATGGAGGAATTAAATTTCAGCGTTACTGCACGGCTTAGTTCTCCGGGGTACCATCCTTCAGCCATTTTTCCAGCAGTGCAATCTGAGCGGCAGACAATTTTGCACCATTTCTTGGCATAAAACCTGTGGCGCCGGGTTCGCGTTTTACCCGATCAATGATGGTTGTGATCTTCCCTTTGGCGCTTGCATAATCATCCCATTTATTTGGATTGGTACCACCGGCCAGGTGGCATGGCGTACAACTGGTCGTCAAGAGTGGTTTAATGTCTTTTGCGTAGGTAGTTTTAACAACGTTTACAGTAATGACAACGACAACGGGATTTCCAACTACTCCGTTGGCTGTCGGTACGATGGTGTAGGTTGCAGTACCTGCTTCCGAACCGGTGAGGGTAAGGGTTTGTGCAATGCTGGTTCCACTGCCTGCTGAGGCACCTGTCACACCCGATTGAACGACCGTCCAGCTGGAAATTGTTCCGGTGACATTACTGGTTAGAGCGATTGCTGTGGCTGAGCCAGAATTGATGATCTGCGAAGCAGGATTTGCACTGGCGACAGGCGGAGTTGGTGCATCATCTTTACAGGAGGTAATAAATACCATGCTGAATGCATAAATCAGGAAGAGTAATTTGTGTTTCATTTTTTGCAGTTTTTATATAGGTTGATACACCTTCTACGTGGATGTGTTAAAAATGTAATCATTTCATTTTAATTATTTTCAATAATTGGCCGATATTCCTGACGGATAGGCTCTTTTTTTAACGAAGCGACAATTGAAAACCTATTATATTTGCACCATACAACCTATTACCTGTTACATGGTTAAATTTTCACTCCTTTTTTTGTTTCTCTTTGCTGCTATGGCCATTGACTCCTGTCAGCAGAAAAAGGGCATCCCTGTTCAAACTGAGTTACCTGTCCATTTGCAGGGAACCATCAACCAAAATGGGCCCATCGACTTTGACAGCAGCACCGTGGCCACCTTTTTTCAATCACATCCCGAGTTGGCAAAATACCAGCCTGATGTTGCGCTCATCTACCGGAAATACAACTTCCACACCATCTGGTTCGATGAAAATGGGGTGGTTGAATTTGGCCAATCGCTCTATGGCAAGGTGGGACAGCTCGAAAAGGAGGGGGTATCTGCCATTTTTCCTTACCAGGATCAGGTTGCAGGCATATTTGAAACGGAGATAGTCAATTCGTTGGGCACTGCCGATACGGACTTGATGCTCACCAGTTTGTTCCTGTTTTATGCAGAAAAAGTGTACAAGGGGGTCGACGAAAAGACCTCCGCAGCCCTGGAGTGGCTGCTTCCCCGCAAGCAACTCTCCTACGAAAACCTGCTCGACTCTATCATGCTCAAACCAACCCTGCTTGATCGTGACGAGAAGCTCTTGTTCAGGCAATACTACAAGCTACGGGAGGTGCTTCAAAAATACAGGAACATCGAGAAGGCCGGCGGTTGGAAGACCATCGGCCTGGACCCCAAACTGAAGGCTTATAAGCCGGGCGATAGCTGCCTGGCCATCCGGCAGATCCGCGACCACCTCTATCTGACCGGCGATCTGCAGGAGAACAGCGGGAGCAACCGCTACGACTCCGAAATGATGACTGCCGTAAGGAAGTACCAGTCACGGAATGGGAAGACGATCCAGAACAACATCACCCCGGCACTCATCCGGGAGATGAACATCCCGGTAGGGGAACGCATCAGGAAGATCATCGTCAACATGGAGCGATGCCGTTGGATCACCCCGGAGGTGGTGAATGCCAAAGAGCTGGTTTTCGTCAACATCCCCTCTTTCAAACTGGTTGTTTTCAGGGAAGGTAGAAATGATTTCGAATCGCCGGTGGTGGTGGGCAAATCCATGACCAAGACCGTCATATTCAGCGGTAACATGAGCCACATCGTCTTCAGTCCCTATTGGGTGCTGCCGGAGAGCATCATCCGTAGTGAGGTGAAGCCGGGCATGGCCAAAAACCCCAATTACCTCGAATCACACAACATGGAATGGAACGGAGGTCAAATCCGCCAGAAACCCGGGAAGCGGAATTCGCTGGGACTCGTCAAGTTCATATTCCCCAATTCCAACAACATCTACCTGCACGACACCCCTTCCAAGAGTCTATTTGCCAGGGAGAACAGGGCCTTCAGCCATGGCTGTATCCGGGTGGCCAAACCAGGGGATCTGGCCGTCAATTTGTTGAAGGATGATCCGGCCTGGACTCCCGAAAAGATTGATGCCGCCATGAATGCCGGGAAAGAGAACTGGTACACCCTGAAGAACAAGATTCCAGTTTACATTGGATACTTTACGGCCTATGTAGACCTGAAGGGCGCGGTGAATTTTTACGAGGATGTCTACAAACGGGATGAGCAATTGTATGAAATATTGGTGAAGTGAGTTATTTCCCCTCCAATACATCCACACACCGGTAAAACCTTTTGGAGTAGGTTTTAGATCCCAAATCACTGATGATGACTCCTTTGGTCTTTCCAGAGGAGGAATGGATAAATTTCGATTTCATGCCATCTGCCTCATAGACAATGCCCACATGACCGATCCGGGTTTTGCTCCTGAAGCTGTAAAACACCAATACATCACCAGGCTTAAAATTTTTGGGTTTGACATCCTTGCCCATTTTCTTGAACTCGGAGGAGCTTCTGGGCAGCTCGATGTTGAAATTTTTGAAGACGAAACTGACGAAGCCGGAACAATCAAATCCCTTCTTCGGATCGGAACTGCCATACCTGTAGGGAGCGCCAAGCAGGGATTCGGCGAAGGCCAGGATCTTTCCCCTGTCTATGGTCCCCAGAGCATCTGTCCGATCCTGCGTTTCAGTTTTGGGCATCAGGCCATGACTCTTTGATGAAATGGCAAGCAACAGTACAATGGACAATAGGGTGATCAGTCTGAACATTTTCAAATTGTATTAAACATACCTTTTACAAAGTCAAAGGCGGATCCACCGGATGGATGCAAAGGTAAGCATCCCGGAAGATATCACCAAAAGGCGACACCCTGGCTTCACAGGAGGGGTAATTCATGCCGGGACCATCGCTTGATGCACTTATTATCCTGGTAACAACTGCTTGATCTCATCGCGCTATATTTTTGTTAAATAATTGTTGGTGAGTGGTTTGTCTGTCACTGTTTTCGCTCTTTCGGGAGCATCCTTGCCGTAATTAGGATATTTTAACCTATGGAAAGATGGTCAATGGCCGGTGTTGTGGATTATAAACCCTAACTTCGCGTCATGTTGAAAAAACTCTTTTTACTCCTTTTGGTGCTTTTGCCGGTACTCAACAAGGCAGAATCCGGGCTGTTTACGGGGCCTGACGAGGAGAACAATATCTATGCTGCATTAAATTTGTCTTTCTATGGATTGTCCAGCGAGGCCTACCAGCTCGCTTTAAAAGGCTTCCAGAGACTGAAGGCCGAAGGGAAATTGCTGAATTCTTCCATTTTGACCATCATCGATTTCTCGCAGTCAAGCAACAAAAAACGGCTTTATGTGATCGATCTCTACAAGAAAACGCTTTTGTACAATACCTATGTGGCGCATGGGCGCAACACCGGGGAGGAGTTTGCGGATAAATTTTCCAACGAGTCGGGGACTTTTAAGAGCAGTCTTGGCTTTTACATCACCAAAAATATGGCTGTTGGCGCCAAGGTGGGATTGTCGCTCATCCTGCAGGGCATCGAAAAAGGGTTCAATGACAAGGCCCAGCAGCGTGAGATCATCATCCATGGCGCCGATTATGCTACCGAGAAGTTCATCCAGAAAAATGGACGGCTGGGCAGAAGCCTGGGTTGCCCATCGTTGCCCCCCGACCAGATCAAACCGGTGGCTGAGACCATCAAGGAGGGGAGCTGCCTCTTCATCTACCACCACAATGACGACTACCTCCGGAAATCAGTGGTGTTGAATTGAGAGGAATATTTTCTCGACTGGCGCTTAATAGACAATGCTTCTATGTGAGTCATACAATTTGTGATAACAATTGATCTATGCATAGAGAGTTATTTTAACTCCGAAGGAGTTCCCCGTCAATAATCTCTCGATGAAATTTTAACTTGAAAAATAGCTGTATTCATAACGGATATAGTTCAATTGGTAATCAATACTCCTGACTCCGCAGGAGTTGCCCGTCAATAATCTCTTGATGAAATTTTAACTTGAAAAACAGCTGAATTCTTATTGTATATACTTCAATACATTGTCAATACTCCTGACTCCGAAGGAATTTCCCATCAATAATCTCTCGATGAAATTTTAACTTGAAAAATAGCTGTATTCATAACGGATATAGTTCAATTGGTAATCAATACTCCTGACTCCGCAGGAGTTGCCCGTCAATAATCTCTTGATGAAATTTTAACTTGAAAAACAGCTGAATTCTTATTGTATATACTTCAATACATTGTCAATACTCCTGACTCCGCAGGAGTTGCCCGTCAATAACCTCCGGTTTTAACCGGAGGCAAGAGTAGCAACGACGACCTGTCAACTCCGACGGAGTTGCCCATTTCCTTAAAATGGATATCGTTCATTCACAACCAATCCATTTTCTATTAAGAGCGCCTTGTACTCTTCCTCAAATGTAATTGTGCGGTGATGTTTTTTCTGATTTTGAATATACTTGATAATAATATCCTTATCCCTGTTCGCATAGGTCAAAGCAGCATACCCTTCAGCCCATGAATTAAATAAAGGGAAGTTCCCGGTACCGTGCATCCAATTATTGGATGCCGTTTTAATCTCTTTGATATAATCTGAGAGTGAAATGGTTGGATGAAGGTCAGAGAGAATATGCAAATGATTTTCCATCCCATTTATTTGATATAAAAATCCATTTCTCCGTTGGATGATACCAAATATATACTTATAAAGACCTTCCTGTTGATCGGAAGGGATGCTGTTTTGCCTGTTGTGAGTGCAAAATACGATGTGGTACAAAATCTGGCGATAGCTTGTCATAGGTATAATTTTATTGGGGAACCCCATTCGGGGTTCAGTTGTTTTCGTCGCCTCTTACCCCCGGTAGAACCATCCAACCTGGCGGTTAGTTGGTTCTACTGGGGGTTATTCACAGGTAACTCCTGCGGAGTATCTTGTTTCTATCTTATTGTTTCAAAGGAATTGTCCATCCTGCTAAGTCTCACCCAACTTAAAATGATTATGAACATAGTATTGTCGCAGAACCACGATTGTATTATTTGGTTCAATGTGTGATCAACTCAATTAACTCCGCAGGAATTGTCCATCAGTAATCTCTCGATAAATTTTAACTTGAAAAATAGCTGTATTCATAACGGATATAGTTCAATTGGTAATCAATACTCCTGACTCCACAGGAGTTGCCCCTCAATAACCTCTCGATGAATTTTAATTTAAAAAACAGCTGAATCCTTATAGTATATAGTTCAATACGTGGTCAATGCTCATGACTCCGAAGGAGTTGCCCGTCAATAACCTCCGGTTTTAACCGGAGGAGAGAGCAGCAACGACGACCTGTCAACTCCAACGGAGTTGCCCAATATAACTATCCCTAATATAAGGATTTTCCTCCTTTTTAAGAAATATTTTATCCGAAAACTCCCCTGTCATGTAGTAGTTTCAGCTCATTTTTTTGTATGGATAGTTGACCATCGAAAGATATTCTTTACCATTGAAAGCGATTTGCCAGAAACAAATGAAATTGATCCGGACATCTCTGTCAATCAAAATGTATATCTCAACTAACAATTATTATCAAATGAAGGAGAGCATAGCGCTCCATTTTTTAACCAATCACTACGATCATGGAACACCACTCATCCTAATCAAAGTTTCTCGCAGGAATTTCCGCAAATGGGCAACCTCAGGGAGGTGAATATAGGGGAGGAGTAACTTTACTTCAATTAAATTGCATTACACGTGCAATAATGAATTTAATTGCACGTGTAATATTATTTTGTTAACATTGTTATATTGTATTTAGAAGAAGCTATGAGTACAAAACTCACATTAACCATTGAAGAATCGGTGATTGACAATGCCAAGCAATATGCAAGGCAAAAGGGAACCAGTCTTTCAAGTATGGTTGAAAACTATTTGAAGATTGTTGCAACGGAGTCTGTTTGTGCAGAGCCTGAGCTTTCACCGGTAGTGAAATCGTTGAAAGGATCGTTCAAGGCTCCTGCTGATTTTAATTACAAAAGAGAGTTGTCACTGAGCCTTTCTAGAAAATATTTGGCTGATGAAACGTATTCTGATTGATACCGATGTAATCCTCGATTTCTTCTTTGACAGAAAACCATTTTCAGATCAGAGTGCACAAATATTAACCATGTGTGAGACAAAGCAGATCATCGGTTATATTACTCCTGTCATCTGCAGTAATTTATATTATTTGTTGGGTCAGCGTGCCCCGCATGAAAAGGTCATTGACAAATTGAAATTGTTGCTAACTATAACGGATGTTCTTGTCATGGACAGAGAGGTCGTGTTTCAGGCGCTGAATTCAGGTTTTAGTGATTTTGAAGATGCCTTGCAAAATTTTTCAGCCATCAAAACCGGTAGTATTGAAGTCATTATCACCAGGAATATCAAAGATTTTAAAAATAGTACTATTGGTGTCTTGACACCTGAAAACTATTTGAAAATGATAGGGATTAGTCAATAATTCCAATTGTAAGTCTAGAGAAGAGATGAAATAAATTTAAATATTCCCAAAACTAAAATTAGAGCCAATGAGAAAAATGTTGAAAATAAGCCTGGTTGGTTTATTGTTAATCACCATGTGTATGCAAACCATGGGACAAGCCAATTACAAGACAGAAACGCCTGAACAGAAGAGCAAACGGATGAGCTGGTGGACCGATGCCCGTTTCGGGATGTTTATCCACTGGGGCTTGTATGCCCTTCCTGCCCGCCACGAATGGGTAAAGAATTATGAGAAGATGACCAACGAGCAGTACCAGAAGTACTTCGAAGAGTACAATCCAGATCTCTACAATCCCAAAGAGTGGGCCCGCATGGCCAGGGAGGCAGGAATGAAGTATGTGGTACTGACCGCCAAGCACCACGAGGGATTTTGCAATTTTGATTCCAAATACACCGATTACAAAACCACCAAGACCCAGTTTGGCCGGGATGTCATCAAAGAATATGTCGAGTCATTGAGGGGTGAAGGATTACGAGTGGGATTTTACTACTCCCTGATCGACTGGCACCATCCGGATTTCACCATCGACCGGGTCCATCCACAGCGCCAGGAGTCTGACTCGGCCTATGCCAGGTTGAACAAGGGCAAGGACATGGCCAAATACCGTGAGTACATGAAGAACCAGGTTCGGGAGCTCCTGACCAATTACGGGCAGATCGATGTTATTTGGTTTGACTTCTCCTATCCCGGGAAAAATGGCAAAAGTGCCGAAGACTGGGGCTCTGAGGAGCTGCTCAAGTTGGTTCGCCAGTTGCAGCCCAACATCATCATCGATGACCGCCTCGACCTGAAAGAGAAGGATTATGGCTGGGATTTTGAATCACCCGAGCAGTACAAGGTGGAGAAATGGCCGGAGCGCAACGGACAGAAAGTCTATTGGGAAACCTGCCAGACCTTCTCCGGATCCTGGGGATACTACCGGGATGAGACCAGCTGGAAGAGTCCTGCCCAACTGCTGGAACTGCTGATCGAATCTGTGAGCAAGGGCGGTAACCTGCTCTTGAATGTGGGTCCGACGGCCCGCGGTTTGTTCGACTACAGGGCCCAGGATCGTTTGAAGGCGATGGGTGAGTGGATGAAATACAACAACCGGTCCATCTATGGATGTACTGAAGCGCCTGCAGAATTTGTGGCCCCTGCCAATACCCTGCTTACCTACAATGCCAAAACGAAGCGGCTGTACATTCACCTGCTGGCCTATCCTATGGGGAACCTGAAGATGAAGAACATGGCCGACAAGGTAAAATATGTGCAATATTTGCATGACGCTTCAGAGGTCAAATACAGAAAAGGCAGCGGCGATGACAGCCAGAGCCTGAATTTCACGCTTCCGGTCTTGAAGCCCTGGACAGAGATTCCGGTGATTGAGGTGATTTTGAAGTAAGTGAATTGCCTGGAGTGAACTAAAGTGACTAAAGTGCCTAAAGTCCTTGGCTTCTGGAGAACATTTCCTGGAGTCCATAACTCTAGGCACTTTAGTCACTTTAGTTCACTCTAGGCACTTTCTACTAAAGGCTCTTGAGTATCAGGAAAAGTACCGCTGCCGATATTGCACCCAGCATTGGTCCAACAATGGGCACCCAGGCATATTTCCAGTCGCTGCCACTCTTGTTTGAAATGGGGAGGAAATGGTGAACAATCCTCGGCCCGAGGTCACGGGCAGGGTTGATGGCATATCCTGTGGCTCCCCCAAGAGAAAGGCCAATCCCCAGCACTACCAGGGCCACAGGAAGTGCATTAAGGGCACCCAGGCCGACTTCGGGTTGTGCCATGTAAAGGACAGCCATGGTCAACATATGCGTGCCTATCAACTCGGTTAATATGTTGTAGCCATAACTTCTGATACTCGGCGCTGTGCAGAAGACAGCCTTTTTGGCATCTCCGTCTGCAGTTGCATCAAAGTGCTTTTTGTACGCCAGCCAAACCAGTCCGGCACCAAACATAGCCCCCAGCAGTTGTGCCGTGACATAGAGTGGCAAAAGCTCCGCTGAGAATTTGCCAACCAGTACCAATGCCAGCGTAACGGCGGGATTCAGGTGTGCCCCACTGATGGGAGCCGCTAGCAATACTCCCGAAAAAACACCAATGGCCCAGCCAAAGGTTACAACGATCCAGCCACCCTTGTTGCCATAAGTTTTGTCCAATGCCACGTTGGCCACCACTCCTCCGCCCAGCAGAAGTATGATGGCAGTGCCAAAAAATTCTCCAAAAAAAGGACTCATATGTTGTAGTATTTAGATTTGTTTTTTAAGCTACAAGTGCCTAAAGTGAACTAAAGTGACTAAAGTGCCTAAAGTATTTCGCTTCAGGCAAAGTTTGTGTGGAGTCCATAACTCTAGTCACTTTAGTCACTTTAGTTCACTTTAGTCACTTCTTTACTCATCTTCCGCCCAGGCGGTTGCAGCTTTCACCGCCCTGTGCCAACCTTTGATAAGCTCTGTCGTTTCATTGCCTGGTATTTCCGGCAGGAAGGTGCGGTCGAGCTTCCATTGTTGCCGGATATCGTGGATATCGTTCCAGTAATTTACAGCCAAGCCGGCCAGATAGGCGGCACCGAGCGCTGTTGTTTCAGTGATTTGGGGCCTGACTACATTGGTTTGGAGCAGGTCGGCCTGGAATTGCAGTAAGGCATTGTTGACGGTAGCACCCCCATCCACCCTTAATTCACGGATGGTAACTCCGGAGTCCTTTTGCATGGCCAGCAATACCTCATAGGTTTGGTAGGCTATGCTGTTGACAGCGGCCCTTGCGATGTGTGCAGCGGTTGATCCACGGGTGATTCCGGTAAGTGTTCCCCGGGCATGCTGGTTCCAGTAGGGTGCACCCAGACCGGCAAAGGCTGGAACAAAATAGACTCCTTCGCTGCTTTTCACTTTGGCCGCCAGTTTTTCGACATCTTCAGATTTGCGGATGATCCCAAGGCTATCTCGCAACCATTGAACCACTGCGCCGCCAATGAAGATACTTCCTTCCAGGGCATAGGTGGTTTGCTCCCCGATCTTCCAGGCTACTGTGGTCAGCAACTGGCTCTTGGATTCAATGGGTTTGTCGCCGATGTTCATCATCATGAAACAGCCGGTTCCGTAGGTGTTTTTGACCATTCCCGGTTCAATGCACATTTGTCCGAAAAGTGCCGACTGCTGATCGCCGGCAATCCCTGATATCGGAATAGGTGAGGGAAACTGGCCGATGGTATTTCCATACTTTTCGCTGGAGGACCTGACCTCCGGCAGCATGGAGCGGGGTATTCCGAACAGATCGAGCAGTTCGCTGTCCCATTGCAGGCTATGAATGTTGAATAGCATGGTGCGGGAAGCATTTGAGACGTCCGTGATGTGGAGCTTTCCGCTGGTCATATGCCAGATCAGCCAACTGTCGATGGTGCCAAATGCAAGTTTGCCTTTTGCCGCCAACTCCCTGGCTCCTTCTACATGATCGAGGATCCATCTGATTTTGGTGGCAGAGAAATAGGCGTCGGGGATCAATCCTGTTTTATCCCTGATCATTTTGCCAAATCCTTCATCTTTCAGCCGATCGCAATAATCGGCGGTGCGTCGATCTTGCCATACGATGGCATTGTAGATGGGTCTGCCGGTTTTTCTGTTCCAGACGACTGCTGTCTCCCGTTGGTTGGTAATCCCAATCCCGGCGATCTGATGACCGGTAATTCCGGCCTTAAAAATGGCTTCCATCCCAACGCCTGCCTGGGTGGACCAGATCTCCTCAGGGTCGTGTTCGACCCATCCCGGATTGGGGTAGATCTGCGTAAATTCCTTTTGTGCGATGGCTACAGGTAATCCATCGTGGTCAAAGACAATGGCACGTGAGCTCGTTGTACCCTGATCGAAAGCCAGAATGTATTTCTTCATAAGTTAGCTATTGGTAGTTTTATACCTGACAGGTTTTAAAAACCTGTCAGGTATAAAATGCATCTATTTAATCCCGTAATGACCCCTTAAAATCTTGCCAAAGAGCCTTCCCGGCAGGATTCGCTTCAGCAACACTGCCAGCTTCTGATCGGGGGATGCGATGATGTAACGGTTGGCGGGCTTTTTGCATGCAAGGATTCTTACCAACTTCTTCGCCAGCACCTGCGGATCCCATCCTTTTGTTTCGTCATTCTCCAGGATGGATAATGTTTTGCCGTATTGATCCCTGTATGGATCGCTATCCCCGGTAGGAGCGAGAAAGGCCTTCCGGTTGGCCGTATTGTTGGTGTGAAAATCTCCCGGATTGATGACCACTACCTTTATGTTGAATTGTTTAACCTCCATCCGTAGTGCTTCACTAAAACCCTCCATGGCGAATTTTCCGGCAGCGTAGATGCCCTGGTAGGGTAGTCCCATCAATCCTCCGATGGAACTGATATTGAGGATGGTTCCACCACCTTGTCTCCGCATCATGGGCAAAACCTCCTGGACGAGCTGCACCACTCCCAGGAAATTGGTCTGCATCTGGAGCCTGGCATACTCCAGTGGCAGGGTTTCGATGGGGCCACCGGTATGCATTCCGGCATTGTTGATCAAAACATCAATTCGCCCTTCCTTTTCGACGACTGCCTTTATGGCAGCCGATATCGATGCCCCATCCGTCAGATCCATCACTACTTCGTTAACGAGCGGATCAGAGCCAATACTTTTTCGTACTGTTCCATAGACCCTATTGCCAGCCCTTGCCAATAGGGTTGCTGTTTCTTTTCCAAAACCTGAGGAGATACCTGTGATGAGGATTACTTTTTGCATAGAAATTGGAAAATGTGAAAATGTGAAAATGCCAAAAAGATACCGATCGGTTTTACTTCAGCCAATATGTTTCTTTCAGTTCTATATTTGTAACCAGCCCCCCAATCCCCATTGATACGGATTAACCCAGAATCCCCAATTTTTTGGCGGCTTTGGTAATTTTCTCCAACGAGATCTCCACCTGTTCTTTGGTATGGGTGGCCATCAAAGAGTATCTGATCAGGGAATCCTCCTTGCGGACTCCGGGTGAAACGACCGGATTGACAAAAAGGCCATCCTCCAGTAACATTTTGGTTAATATCAATGCCTTGATATCGTCTCTTATAAACAGCGGGATGATTGGGGTTTCTGATTTTCCGGTGTCAAATCCAGCCGATTTGAACCCCTTGAGGGCATAATTGGTAATGTTCCAAAGGTGTTCAATCCTTTCAGGTTCACTTTCCATGATGTCGATGGCGGCAAGTACAGCAGCTGCAGAGGCAGGAGTCATACTTGCGCTGAACATCAGTGACCGGGAATTGTGCTTGAGGAAGTTGATGGTATCCTTGTCGGCAGCGATGAAACCACCCAGGGAAGCCAGGGATTTGGAGAAAGTTCCCATAATCAGGTCAACTTTGTTGGTCAGACCGAAATGGGAGGCAGTGCCTGCCCCTTTTTGTCCGATTACCCCCAGCGAGTGGGCATCGTCTACCATGATGGTCGCATTGTACTTCTCCGCAAGTTTTACCAATTGAGGCAGTTTGACGATGTCGCCTTCCATGGAGAAGATACCGTCTACCACGATCAGTTTGATACTGCCAGGAGCACAGTGTTTCAATTTGCTCTCCAGCGATTTCATGTCGTTGTGCCTGAACTTCAATACCCTGGAAAACGAGAGCCTGCTCCCTTCGATGATGGAGGCATGGTCGAGTTCATCGAGCAGGAGATGGTCGTTTCTGCCGGTCAGGACAGAAACAACCCCCAGGTTGACCTGAAATCCGGTACTGTAGCAAAGCGTACCTTCTTTTCCGGTCAGCTGTGCCAGCCGATCTTCCAGTTCAATATGAATGTCCAGTGTACCGTTGAGAAATCTGGAACCTGCACAACCAGTGCCATATTTGTCAATGGCATTTTTTGCAGCCTCCTTGATCTTCGGATGGTTGGTAAGCCCCAGATAGCTGTTGGACCCGAACATCAGTACCTTCTTACCATTGATCATGACCTCAGTATCCTGATCAGACTCAATTACCCTAAAAAACGGATAAATACCGGCCTCAATAATTTTCTGCGGCAGGTCGTACTTTGATAGTTTTTCCTGTAAAAGTCCCACTTTTTTAACTCTAAAGTTTAGTTTTCAGTTGTCAAATATAAGAAAAATGAAATCCCATTGAGCAAAATTTGACCTTGGATGGTTGATAAAACAGTCGCTCTGCTGACAAATTAAAGAAGTAAAATACTTCTAACTAAAATGTTGCGCCGAACAATTTAATTCTGTTTTTATAAATTCTCCGCTTCGCAACTTCTTATTTAGCATCGTTCTAGTTAAAGCTTGGTGCTTTTGGTGAGATTGCCTGCCTTTACCGAACTGTATCCAATGGTGATCTCACCTTTACCTTCAACAAGGAATTGAAATTCAGCGTAGCCGTGGCTGGGTACACTCGTGTAGACAACCTCCGGTTTGTATTTCTGGTAGCTGATTTTGTTGTTTCTCAGATCTGTGATTCTACCGGATGCTATTACTTTAGCCCCTGACAGCTTCAGGATATCCTGGGTATATAGTTTGCTGGCTGCCGCTTTGTAGGACATGCTGGGAAGTCCTTTTGCATTTTGAAGCCGAACCCTCACCTGGTGGAGATTTTTTCCGATCTCTTTTACATCAAAAATATTCATGCTGATTTCAGGTGTCTGTTCGGAGGCATAGAGCACCACCATGGCGTTGCGGTGTACCAATTCGGGAAGCATGAAGGGATGTGGCAAACGGGAGCTTAGTTTGACCCAGCCACCAATTTCAATATCCCCGTAGGTTGGATGTTTGAAGGATTTCCAGGGTTTGTAGAGTTCATTCAGCCCAAGGTTATCGTTGAATTTCAGCAGTTCCCTGCTTTCGTCGGGATTGCTCCCCCGCCTGCCGCTGCCCGACTCACTATCGGTGGTTGGGGTCAAAGGCTTGTTGACATTTTCACGGTAGGTCTCCTGACTCCGCATGAACAGTTCTCCAACAAAGGTATAGGAGCCTTCCAGGTTAAACATATGCGAATCGGTATCGCCAAAGGTGTCGTAGAGGTCGTAGGAGGGTTGGTAAACATAACCCGGTGTGATTTTGAGGGCATTTTTGCCAATTAGGTCATAAACAGTTACATCCCTTGGATCGAGTCGGTCATCCTTGTGGGAGGGGGCTCTCAGCCACATTCCTCCTGAATTGTGAAAGGCAAAATTGACAATGATGTTGGGGCGCTGGTGGATGTATTCGGCAATGGCTTTTACCCCCATGGCCGAGAGCGGAAAATCTCCGGCACCGCTTTGGACATATGGTGGTTGCCAATCGGAACCCCAGTTGCGGTTGGCATCGAAATAACCTTCGCTGTCTTCGTTGATTCTGCCATCGTTGTCATTGTCGGTACCTTCCTGGTTCAGGATGGTCCATTCGCCCTTCTCTCCGGGTTTGACAGGCACCATCAGCCTGTTGTCTTCAGGGTCGGTCTTGTAATCCCCCAGCGGATCCTTGATGCGCATCATGCAGATGTTGCCATCTCCGTCCAGGTCATCGGGCCCGTCTTCGTCCATTAATCCGTCACGATCGTCATCTTTGGGAACCCTGAAACTTCGCGAGGAGCTGGAGGTATTGGCATCCTTGAGGAAATGATACCTTCCGTCTACATTCACTACCGGGATGATGTAATAGGCATTCTTGTCGACCACCTTGGTGATCTTCTCGTTTTCTCCATATTTGGTCAATAGCAGATTGGCAAAGTAGAGGCAGACTTCACCAGCCTGTATTTCATTGCCATGGATGTTGCCATCGACATACACCCCGGGCTTTGACAATGCCTCTCCTGTTTTTGGATTGTTGATGGTGAGGCTGTAAATATCGCGTCCCTCTTCGCTTTTTCCAACCAGGTCTAGTTTGGTTAGTTGCGGATAGGTGGTGTGCAGCAACTTCATCGCCTCTACCACCTCTTCATAGCTATAGTAACGATCGAACCGCAGCGGTATTTCGATTTTTCCCTTCATTTCAGCCGTTACCGTGAAGGCTAAAAGGCATATTGTCAGCAGTGTGAATAACGTTCTCATGATCAACCTCCGATTTTAATTTGTTTGACAGCAGGAGTGAGAAATGGTGACTCCAGGTAGGCTTTCAATACTTTCTTCCCTGGTTTAATGGTCCAGGTAAGTTTCTTTACCTGATTTCCGCCGATTTCTCCCAGAGGAGTTCGCTGGTAACCCTCCAGGAACTCGAGATTTTCTCCCTCCAGCATCACCACAACCGGTGCAGGTTGCCTGTTCTTGGATCCCATGGCGATTGGATAGGCAAGGACCCCCCTGTTTTCAACGAACAGCTCCAGCCTGTAAATGCCTGCACCCAGATCGGTGATCACCTCTTTCATCAGCTGCAGATCCGGTAGCTTTGTGGAGAGTTTCAACAACCAGGGAAGCTGCATCTTGCAGAGTGAATCAATCTGCGCTGCCGGTGGAGTAGAGGTGGCGAAGGGTGCAAAGCCTCCAATTTCGGCCTTCCCCAAAGTGGGATGGATGATAGGTTGCCATTTGACAAACCCGGTTAC
>CAZVTL010000036.1:0-3415 GCA_964630075.1 uncultured Tangfeifania sp. | reverse complement strand
ACGGTATTTTTATCAAGGTAAGCGAGTATGCCCTTCTCCTTGTCATCCATGTCTGTTGATTTGGATGAGACCTCTCTCACCGCCGCTTCTTTGACCTTTGTCTCTGCCGCTTTGGGGTCAACTGATTTGGGAGGGGTAAACAGGTTCATGCAAAAGGAGGGAACACCAAGCTGGTAATAGGCCCACAACTCAAAGGAGCCATCCTTGTCGGGTTCCGCGCTCATTCGCTCCGTTGAAAAGCCTTTGGCTTTGAGATACGCCTTGTATTTTTCGGAAAATGCGGTGTAAAATTTAAGGTCATCTTCCAGGGGATTGACTGCCGCACCCAAGCCAAACATTTCCGCCACACTCTCAGCGGTCACTGCGCTTCCACCGCGGCCGGGCATAGCAACCTTCATCATTTCAATCACTTCAGTCATGGAATAGGTCTTGTCGGGATTGGCACCTATGCGCGTGGCGAATCGGGCCGGGACTTTGAGACTCTCCATGTTGGCTCCCCCTTTGCGGCCTCCGCGTGGAGGTGCCATGCAGAAATCTGAGGTTCCGAGGGTATATACCATGGCAATTTCCGGATGCGCAAAGATGAATTTCATGGTTCCGTATGCTTCAGGGGATTCGCCGGGCCAGAGACCCGTCTCTTTTGCGTTGGTCTTGAACAGGTGTGGAAAATTTATGCCGACATTGATCCCACCTGGTCCATCTTCATTGATCTCTCCATCCCCATCGTTGTCGATACCTTCCGGGTAAATTTTGTATTTTCCCCTTTCTCCTTTTGATGGGTCGGCTTTGACCATCAGGCGGGGCTCTTTTTCCGAAATCAAATAGCTTCCTTCGGGATCTTCCACCCTGATTTGGGTGATCATACCATCCTTGTTCAGGTCATCAGGTCCATCCTCGTTGCGTTGATCGTCCTTGTCGTCGTTAACCTCCGCATTGTTGACACTTCTTTCCCATTTCAGACCGGCAAAATAGCCCGATGTAGCATCCGGATTGGGCAATGGGAGGATGTACCATTTGGTTTTCCCGGTGTATTTGACGGAATCAAGCAGCATCTTTGCCAGGTAGAGTGCTCCTTCGGTAGAGATTGGTGTTTTGCCCTCGAAATTTGCTCCCACAAAAATGGCGGGTACATTTTTCAACCCTTTCCCTATTTCGAGGAGATAGATTGGTTCACCTCCCGGGCTATCTGCAATTTTGTGTAGCGAAACGCGGTCGGGGGCCTTTTGTTGCAGCAAATTCAGGGCTTTCTGAACTTCGGCGTTGGTTTTGTACTTGTCGAAGGTAATACCATTTTGTGCCTGGAGGTCTGTAAGGGATACCAAAAATAGTAGGACCAGCAGGAAAACAGGTGCATTTTTTGCCATCTGGATGAAGATTGAATGGAAAACTTGGGATCAGTTTCTATTTAACAAAAGTGTGAAAATAGATGATAATTTTCATACAATTGTCCTTCTGGCAATGTTTTTTCAAAAAATATGGCTGAAGGATCCCTCAGCAGTTGAATGCCTGATATTACCTCCTGGTTTGGGCAGGTGTTTTTAGGTTGACTTCCATCCATTTGCTAACCAATTGCAAGCCACTGAGTGCAGAGCTGTCGTTGGGCCGGATGATGAGGGCCTGCTGGAACAAAATGCTTGCATCTGCATGACTGCTGTTGTACAACTTGGACCATGCGAGCATAATAACAGAATCATAATCCAGGGGAAAGAGATTTACTACTTTCTCGAACAAGGTGGTAGCAGATTTGTACTCCTTTCTGTTGTAGTAGATCACTCCAAGCCAGTAATTGGCCGTGGTATTCAATGGATCAACCTTGAGGATCTCGAGGTATTGTTCCTTCACTTTTTCCCAGTTTTCGATGGCGCTGAGGGGTTTCACACAACCCAATCTTGCTTCAATGGCATAGGGTTTCAGGGCAATAGCCTGTTGGTAATATGTGATGGATTCACTGTATTGCTTGGCCAGATAATTCAGCCAACCCAGCCTGATGTTGGAGATGTAATCATCCTTTTGGAAGATGGGTTTCATTTCGCTGATAGCCAATTGGTAATTGCTTTGGTTTTCTGCGATATAGCTTTTGCTGAATGCTGATTGCAGCGCGGTTATATTCTGAGCTTGCACGGTCACAGCCAAAAGAAAGAGGGCTGTTAAAATTCTGAATTTTCTCATAGTCTCCATTTTATTCCTCCTGAATATGAATATTGATAATAATAACTGTTGCCCGAAGTGCTTTCAATTTGTTGCTGGTCGAAGGTGAAATTCCCTGTCAGTGCGAGGTGTTTTCCGAGAAAATAGGAAAGCGTACATCCTGTTCTAAAGATGGATGGGTCAACTGAATTGTAAATGTAAAGGCCGTTAAAAGTATTGTAATTCTTTAGGTTGCCAATTGTAATGTATCCTTCAGCCCAAAGGTTTTTTGTGCATTTTAGTCCGGCACCCTGCGAATAGATGACCCTGGAGGCTCCATCTTCAGAGATTCCTGTCAATGCACTTGTCAGGTAGATATTGGATCTGCCCGGGAAAACTACTCCAGCCTTTAATCCAAACTGTCGGGTTGTAGCAAATGTTGATTTGAGTATGGAACCATTGGCCTCGAGGTTAAACCGGTTCAGCTGCCGGGTGATTGCCAGCAAACCGAGATTGCCGGGATAAGCCGTGTAACCGTCGTTGGTATTGAGAAAATGGTAGGTGCCTTTGAATTGCCATTTGGGCGAAAGGGTATAGTTCAGCATGGCTACATATTCTGGTTGCCTGGTTGAAACGCTGCTGACCGTTTGTTTAAAAAAGGCTACAGCCTGGTAAATTGTAAGCCGGTATCCCAACTCTGTTCCAAGGCCAAATCTATAGTAGACCTGGTTGGAGCGGCTGTCAGAACTGTTGGCTTTCAGATTGAATTCAGTATCAAACAAGCTGACAGGGTTGATTTGCTGAATTCCTAGCTTGTATTTTGCCTCTTGAGATAGATATCCGGCATAATGCCGCCGGTTTTCAGATCCCCTGTTCAACGCTGCATAGTAGAGGTTGGTCTGGGTAAATTCATCTGCCCGGTCAAATTCCAATGCTTTCAGGAATTGGATCTCGGCAGCAGTGTAATCACCGGTCATCAAGTAGGCATAACCAGCGCGTTGACGCATAAATTTGGAATCAATATTTTGATGAAATGCCGTTTTGCTCAACCCAATCAGATTCTTCCACTCTCCTTTCAGGTAATACTGGTATGTGAGACTATCTGACTGCTGAAAGCCAAGTTTTTCCTGTGAAAAACCAAGGGAGGGTATAAGGAGCAGTAGAAATGTTAAATATTTGTACATGTCGCTTCAATTTTAATGTTATTGTTGCTGAAGGTGAATTGATGGATCCTGTTATCCTTCAACAGGATCGTCCCATTGCTCTCCCGGTCTGTTTTTCCAAAAAT
>CAZVTL010000035.1:10390-21978 GCA_964630075.1 uncultured Tangfeifania sp. | reverse complement strand
CCAATAGCGTCGTATGCAAAGCTACATGTTTTAATATGCGCAAAAAGGCTTCTATCGCCGAGGGTTTCTTGCAGGCACAAGGCAGTGATTTTATAGAATGTGGCAGTCAGGTAGCAGATATGATGATCAAAGAGTTGGTAAAATACGAAATATGCCCTTATACTGGTTCCATAAATGTTCAGGTAAAAACCGAATCGTCAACGAAGAAAACCGATTCCTATCCGGTGTATTGCAACGGTAAAGACGGCCTCTACAAATTGGTGTCCAATTCAAATAAGAATAGCGATGTAAATTGGAAATTCACCAAACTCAAAAAAAACAGGACCGACGGTACAGTCACTTACAATCTGTATGAGGACAGCGATATAGAGGAGCAAAATGACTGTTTCAAGTGCCCATCCGGTCGTGAAGGTTCACGAATGTACACCGAAAGAATTACCCAAACAGTAGTAATAGAGGGCTTATCGAAAGAGAGCAGTTTCGAAGGTGAGCAGGTGTCAGATGCTTATTGCCAGTTGGTTTTCGAGGACAATGATACTTACTTTTTACAAGTGAAATCGGCATCAAAAAAAGGAAATCGGAAAGTGAAAACCACTCAGAAAGCAGAAGGCACCTGCGGGAACATGAATCCACCTCCGAAAAACGAAACACTGGAAAACAATGTAGATATTTCTATCAAAGAGAGATTTGGCCCATTTCAGGGTACTTCCGAAGAAAAAGTACTGAGCCAGAAACAGACCATCACCAGAATAGATCCTTTAACCAAAGAAAAAACAACCATTTCGTTCGACTTTAATTTGAAAAGAGATTAAGTGCAAACAAAAAGATAATGTTATAACCATGTTTAAAAAGTCCACCTTATATTCATTTTTTATTCTTCTCTTCCCCTTAATTTTAAACGGGCAAAAGTCGGCGGAGTATCTTCAGGATAAGCCTGGGAAGTGGATTCTTAACCAATATTCCATGAACGATGCCGACGCATTTCATCGAAATGTAAAACATGTAGCAGAATGGTTTCATCAAAATGCCCCTGTTATGACCAATCCCAAAGGATTTGATCTATGGGTTTATCTGACAGGATATTGGGATGTTAAATACAAAATTCAACCCGGCAATTATGGCAGGCGCTGTGAATTGAATTTTGACTTCAGGATGTTTTATCGTGAAGGGGGAATTCGGATGGTGGAACCACCGCATTGGAGTTTCGAGATCAACAATACCGAAAGCGGCAATTCTTCGCTCACCCGATATGTTGATTTTGACAATACCAAAGATCCATCTGAATTGGAAAAACCTTTGAATAAAGCTGCGGCTGAATTAAACGATCTATTTAAAATATTTCCTTATGAACGGGAGGTTATTCCAGGAGTAAGGATCTATGGCCCCTACCTTATTGTCTTTAATCCAGACCGGCCCCCTTTCTGGCTTCCTGTCACTGTGCGGGAAGTCGCCGAGATGAAACTGGCCTATTACACGCTAAAAGAGGTTCATCTGCTTCCCTATCTGAAAGAAGAGATTGCCACATTGACGGAAGAAGAAATGAATGCACCAGCATTTTCCGGTAACGAAAAGCTTTTTGTACTTGATGTCCACCCAATATTGGAAGAGCAAGATAAAAACAGGGAGAGCGGTGGTCAGGTGATGCGTTTCAATTCCAAATACTGGGACAAGACACTGCCTCCCACTGCAATTCAGTGGATGACTTTCTATTATCCGCAACGATCGCAGACAGAGAAGTCAGATTTCTACACAAATAACGGTTATCCAATTTTTGGGGATGTGGTGATGAATTCGATTAAAGTGGAAGAGTTGGCAGGACTGATTGAACGAAAGAAATAGAATTAAGTAAAAAAAATGAAATGAAAGTTACTTTTATTGCCTTTTGCATTTTCGCCATCCCATCTATGGTGATATCCCAGGAATCAAATGACCTGGCAAACACCCAAGGGAAGTGGCTCTATACCAACAACAACCTATCTGGCGAATGGTATGGAGAGCGCCATTACAAAATGAATCCGGCAGAGTTGAAGATATACCATAATACAACTGAAAAATTGGTAAACTATCTCCAAAAGCAACCTACAGCACAGAATCCATTGGGGGTAAACCTCAATGCAGTGTCCCGGGCTGCCTATGAAAACTACGATCATGCCGCCAATCCGGTCAGACTTAACGAAAAGGTAAAGGCCGAGATTTTTATCCCTTTTTGCAACCTGATCTATAAAAATGGAAAGATTGACAATGCCTGCACCGAGGTCTCGTACATCAAATTGAATACCAATGACATTTCATCTACTTTTGAACCGGCTATGAGTTTTGATCTTATATCAGATAAACAAGCCTTGAAACAGTACAAAGAAATACTTTTCAGGCCAAAAAAACTGCTTGATCTCGGTGATGGCGTATTTCTGTACGACGGCTATTATCAAAACAGGATTGTAGTCTCAGTAAGCGATCGTGCACTTTGGTTACCCATTACCAATCTGGAGTATACAAACAGGATGCTGACTTATTTCAACGCTGCCTTCAAGGAGGGAACGATCCCTCAAATGGTGATAGAGGCCTTAAAAAGTGAAATTGCTGGTATTCCGTCTGACTTAATGACGATGCCTGCCTATACAAATGGAAATCCCCAAAGACCCCTTACGGGGATATGTACCATGGAAGAGGATTCTACAACAGCTCTTTACAAGATAAACCCGGCATATTTTGATCCCTCACTTCCCAGAACAAGCGTACAACTAATCACCATTTCGATCGAAGGCCATGCCGATGATAGAGAATGGGGCAATATCAATGCTCATAGGGTCTGGGAATTTATTGAGGGATTGAAAGGCAGTGATTTAAGAAAATTATTGGATGTAAATTAAAATTCATAAATGATGCCAATTCCCAAATTAAACCCATTCATCGCCTGCGGCCTGCTCTGCTGCTTACACATTTTTAGTCCAGTCGCAGCCCAGCAAGCTAAAAACAATTTCCAGCCAAAGTATCCGGTTAAATCGGCCATCATAGAGTATAATCAAAGAATACATGATGGCAATGATACAATTTTCCATCCATCTTATCGTGAAACTTATGATGCTTATGGTTCATTGTTCCTGCATGAAAAAATAGACGGATTTACGATCGGGATGCGGGGGGAACCCTATCAGAACATTTACAGAGATGGTTATGTTTTTTCGTTAAACGACCCCAAAGGATGTGTGACCAAACACAAAATCAAAGACTTTGATTACACCAAAGAAATTGATTATGCCATCACTATGGGATTTAGTAAGATGGTACAAGACCTGATCCACAACAAGATTAATAAAAGCAATCAGAAAAATTTTATAAGTTTCAGGAAAACCGGTGAAACCTCATTCCTTGGACGTGTTTGCTCACAGTACGAGTATATTGTCGCGAATCCTGCCTACCTGACCAAAGACAAATACATCTTTGTAGTTTACCAGGACATATGCCTTTCGCAAAAATATTATTGGGGTGGAAGCCTGCTGGGAACAACCGAAGCCACCAGCCTTGAAGAGAACATTGCAATTTCTCCGGCAACTTTTGAGGTACCGGCGAAATACCGGATGATTGACGGTGACAAACTGGATGAAACCTACAAGCAGTCAGCTTCCGGATTCTCTACCATTATCGTAAATTATACCATAAAAAAGGATTATTACCAGACAAAAGCAGAGGGAAAAAAGACGCTTTACAGCAAGGATCAAGGTAAAAAATCCGTATGGGAATGGGAGGAAACAATTTCGGAATATAATTTATCGCCAGAAACTAAACATTATAAGAAGATTCGGGATGAAGAGTGTGAGTTTCTGGTTGATTACATCCATAAAACAGTGCGCAGAGGTGATTTGGTAAACGGTAATTACAATTACAAAAGCATCGCCGAATTAAACTACCTTTTTAAGAATAAGCTCTATGATACTACCGTGAGGGAAATGGGGAAAACCTATTTCCTTGGGAAAGATTGTACCATTTATGAAATAATCACTGGCATTGAAAAACTGGAGGTGTATGAATGGCAGGGAGTATTTCTGAAAGTAAAACAATTTATCTGCACCGTTGTACCCGATTGCAAACAATATGTGTTAAGTAGTGAAGAAACGGCAATCTCGGTTCAGGTGAATGTTCCGATCGCGGAATCGCTGTTTCAGTATCCCAATGATTTTGAAAATGTAAGCAATTAGTAAATAAAAAAATTCAGGAAGAACAATCTAGGTTCTTCCTGAATTCTGGAGAAATTAAAATGCATTTCAAAATTTGAAGTGGGTTGTACTGGAGTCGAACCAGTGACCCCTACCCTGTCAAGGTAATGCTCTAAACCAACTGAGCTAACAACCCGGGATCGCTTGGCAAAAATACACTTTTTTATGAAAAAAAATCCCCCGGGAACTATCCAGGGGGATTTTTTTATAAAATTGCCCTATTCATTCAGGAAGATGTATCGGATCACAACCAGCGCAAAAAGAATGTACATCATCCAGTGTACCTGCTTGGCCTTGCCTGATGCAACCTTGAGGACTGTATAAAAGAAGATCCCCCCTGCAATGCCATTGGCGATACTGTAGGTAAACGGCATCAGCACAAAAGTCATAAAGGCAGGGAATCCCTCGGTAAAATCATGGAAATCGATGTCCAAAACAGAAGATGCCATCAATACACCCACGATGATCAATGCCGGAGCAGTGGCTGCACTTGGAATCATCAGTGCAAGCGGAGCAATTAGCAACGCAAGCAGGAACAATACACCAGTCGTAATGGCGGTAAGACCGGTGCGCCCACCTTCTCCGATACCTGCCGCACTTTCTACATAGGCAGTAACAGTAGAAGTACCCATCAACGCGCCAAAGGAGACACCCACCGCATCCACCAGCATAGCTTTCCCAATCTTGGGTGAGTTGCCATCCTTGTCAATCAGACCAGCCTTGTTGGCAGTTCCAACCAGTGTCCCGAAGGTATCAAATAACTCCACAAAAGTGAAGGTGAATACCACCGTCCAGATACCCATACTCAAGGCACCCTTGATATCGAGTTCGAATACCGCAAGATTGCTAAAGTCAGGAAGGGATATGAAGGCAAAATCCTTCGGCACGGTTGTTACCCCCATCGGTATTCCAATTAAGGTGGCTGCAACGATCCCTATCAACAACGAACCCTTGATATTTCTGGCCATCAATACCGCGGTAATGGTAAGCCCAATCAGACACAAAAGCATGGAAGGATTGTGGAAACTTCCCAATCCGATGTTCCACTCAAAGAATTTAAGGGTAGCCATACCCCCTGACTTACCGATGGCCTCAACTGTCGGGGGAATCAAACTGGTTCCAACGATCATAATTTCAGAGAGCTTCAATCCAATAATCGTTATAAAGAGTCCTATACCCACCGTGATGGCCCTCTTCAACGAATTGGGAACCGCCACTACAAGGATCTGGCGAATCTTTGTTACCGTAAGTATGACAAAGATAATACCGGAGATGAAAACGGCTCCAAGTGCAACCCGCCACGGCATTCCGATGCCCGCGAGGGCAACAGTTGCAAACAGGGCATTCAATCCCATTCCGGGAGCCAATGCAATGGGAAAATTGGCCACCAAACCCATCGCGATGGTAACAAATCCAGCAGAGATTGCGGTCGCAAAGAATACGGCATTCTTGTCCATTCCTGTTGAGGCAAGAATGTTGGGATTGAGGAAAAGTATGTAGGCCATGGTCATGAAGGTGGTGATCCCTGCAATGACCTCAGTCTTAACATTCGTCTTATTCTCAGTTAATTTGAATAGCTTTTCAATCATTTTTCAAAGTATGTAGGTTAAAACGTATATTTCGCACCCAATGTTGGCATTACCTTAAAGCCATCCATACCGCCGAAATTGCTGCTTAATTCAACTTCACTGCCAATGGAGAATTTCTTTGTTGCATTGAACCATAATTGCGGCTCAGAAAGAAATACCATGTTGCCAAAAGCGGTTTTTTGTCTCCATAAATCAGCAAATCCGGTAAAAGACATTTTCCCTTTGGCGAAATTCAAATACCACACTGCAGTCATCTGGAAACTATTTGGCTTATTGTCAATCGTATTGGCGATGTTTTTATACAAAGCTTTCAACGAGAATCCACGTGAAAAATCACTGGCATTCCAGGAATAATCAACCCCAGTCAACCATGCATTGCTAATGGAATAAGCTCCACTTGCAGCTCCGGCTTTCCACTGACCAAAACCACCATTGTATTCACCATGCCAGCTGAAGGGTGATTTCCCAAGTTTGAAGCAACGGGCAATTTCGAAATAAGCCAGGGCAGGACTGTTTTTCACACCGCCAACACCATAATCGAAATCGACAAAGAAAAAGGTATTACCGGTCTTATCAGGTTTGAACATTTCAATGGTCGTGGTCAAGTAACCCCGATCTTTCCCAAAATCATAATGAGTCTGAATGTTTTGTGCCTGAATTCCCATAGCGGAAACAAAAACCATTAATAGCAGAAGAACTTTTTTCATGCGGATTTTTTTAAAGTTAAAAATTAAGAATAGTAACAAAAATATAAATTAATTGTCAATTAAATATTTTGCTATAAATTTGATTATGTGAGTATTATAAAATCACTTACATTTTTCCCCGGCAATGAAGTGATCCATTTCTGAAGATCATTCTGTGCCGCTTTCATGGATGGCCCTGTTGAAAAAGTGGTTCAACGGTAACAGCAATCGGTAAGTTTGCAGACACTTTTCCTTGAAACTTCCAGACAACAGCTCTTCTTCGGTCAAGCTACAGCCAAAACCATAAGAGCGGTTTCTGATCAGGTCGACATGCTCCCAATCCTTTGGAAATCCCTTTGGGGCGGTCTTGAGCGGATCGAAATAATGCTGGTCAAAAACATTCTCAAACGACCTGTCCCCAATAATTTGAAGATACTCTTCCGGATGGTAATAAATTTCCCGCCGGATGGCCAGGAGATTTTCAGCCGGAGGCATATATACTCCGCCCGACAAAAAGTACTCCCCGGGTTGAATGTGAATGTAATATCCAGCAAATCCAGACTTCCGCCCTCCCCTGGCTATGTAACTTCCATAATTGGTCTTGAAGGGCCGCTTGTCATTCGAAAATCTAACATCCCTGAAAATTCGGAACATGCAATCTTTCGGCTGAAGCATGGGCACCTCCGGATCGAATTTTCTGATCTCATCAATCAACCAGGCAGTGGTTTCCAGAAATTCTTTGCGCGTTTGATCATACCTGGCCCTGTTCGCTTCAAACCACTCCCGCTGGTTGTGAAGATCAAGCTCTTTGAGAAATTGAAGTATATCGTTCATAAATCCCTCCTTTGTTGTTATCAAAAATAGACAAAACAGCAAAACAATGTTGATCTGGAAAGCTATTTTTATGCATTGAATGAACACCAAATTAATAGTACTTTTAAATCTTTATTTTCGCATGTTCATTGTTGAAACTGTATGTTATTATCCTACACGCGCAAGAGTGTAATCCTGGTGGCAGGAGGAACCGGTACCAGAATGGGGACGGATCTTCCCAAGCAATTCCTTCAGTTGGAAGAGTACCCGATTCTGATGTGGACCATTTTGTGCTTTCTTCAATATGATCCGGAAATCTCTGTGGCAGTAGTACTTCCCGAAACTCAAATCAAATACTGGAATGAGTTGTGTCAGAAATTCGACTTCTCATACCCACACCAGGTGGTAAAAGGAGGAGAAACCCGCTTCCATTCCGTAAAAAACGGTATTGAAACTTTGACAGAAACAGATCTGGTTGCCATTCACGACGGGATTCGCCCCCTGGTCTCCTGGCAGACAATTGACAACTGCTTCAGACAAGCAGGAGCGTCAGGGGCCGCAATACCAGCTCTGCCGGTGAACGAAACCCTCAGGAGAGGATCCCTGGAACAATCATTTACGGTAGACAGAAATCTCTATTTCATCGTTCAAACTCCCCAGGTTTTCAAATACGAACTTCTAAAGAAATCCTACATGCAAGAGTGGGATCCATCTTTTACAGACGATGCATCCGTGGTTGAAAAGAGCGGCTTCCCTGTTACCATGGTTCCGGGAAACAGGGAAAACCTGAAAATCACCCACAAAGAAGACCTGATCATTGCCACTGCCTATATCAAAAAAAAGAAAGACACCTACTGATGTCTCTCTTTTTACCGGAAACCTGATTCCGGTAGTACATGTGTTAAATTACGCTCAATCCGGATGTATAGCTACGCCTTGTATAAACCCGGGTAATATGCAGCAATCAGGTTTAATTGATCCAACGTGCCATGTACACCCCTGGCCAAAACCCTTTGACTGTAATACTCTGTCTTGTTCACACGATCCAGCGTAATTGGAAATCCATTGTACAATAAGTTGTTATCAAGCAATTTTACTCCAAAATAGACCCCGTTACACTCATATTGCATGGGTAATTTCTCAGACAATACATAGTACTTTTTGCACTTTTCCAGATTCTCCAGGGCAACAACTACGGTCTGACCGTTTTCATAGGTAATTTGATACTGGGCCAACTCCTTGTCTTTAAATGGCATTTGGCTATCAAGCGCAACGATGACATACGCTCCAAATTGCGAATTGGAATTTCCCTGAAACAAGACTTGATTTGCAAAGCTAACCATGCTGATTATCAATATCAATGCAGTGGTTATAAAGATTTTTTTCATGACTAAAAAATTTAAAACTAATGATTTTAAAAACTAAATATCCGTTTAACTTGCAAGTCAACTATAAGACGCCTGTCATCAATTTATGTTACAGCTCCTCAAACTCCTTTCCACCATTACTGATTCATAAAAAAGCCAATCTTCAGGCGTAATATTTCTCCCATTCAGTCAGAATTATTCCGTATTAAATTGATTTTGTATTACTTATAAAAAAGATTGAGTGATCTTCCGCGCAGATTTGTTAAAACCAATCGCACCTATGGACTTCACTTTTTAACTAATTTTTAACAGAATTTTAACCGTAACATGACTTATATCAGTCTATTGCCGGAATTTTCGCGATCAGAAAAACCATACTTTGAACCGCAGAATTCCTTGCAGGCGGTTGATCCTGTTCGACAGACCCCCTTCGTTGTTGAATACCTCGATCTCCGGTTCGATGTAACCTTTAAAACAAAATGTATGGGTATGAACAATAATTCGCTAAATTTGTAGGAACCAAATCAGACGCTGCTTCTAATTCAAGGACATAACAATATAAATTTAACTGAAAAACAATGGAAAAAAATCAAGCAGAGGGCAGAAGAATATTCCTGAAAAATTTGGGTCTTGTTACAGGCGCCATGGTTCTGCCAACTGGCCAGTTGGCATTTGGGAAACGAAACAAACAGGCAATGAAACTTGGTTTCGTCACCTACCTCTGGGGAAAGGATTGGGACCAGGATACATTGATCAAAAATCTTGCTGCCTCTGGCATTTTGGGCGTTGAACTTCGGGTAGAACATGCCCACAAGGTATCTCCGGCCCTTTCAAAAGAAGAGCGTATGGTGGTAAAGAAAAAATTTGCCGATAGTCCTGTTCAAATCGTAGGCATGGGTACCAACCAACAATACGACTATGTTGAACCAGCCAAGTTGCGCGAGTCAATTGAACAAACAAAAGCATTTTTTCAGTTGAGTCACGATATTGGCGGGAAGGGAGTTAAGGTAAAACCCAACCAATTCAGGGCAGGTGTTGAACACAAGCAAACCATTGAACAAATTGGTCTTGCCTTAAACGAACTGGCCAAATATGGAGCAGACATGGGACAACAACTGCGGTTGGAGGTTCATGGCAACGAGACCCAGGAGCTACCCAACATCAAGGCAATCATGGATGTTGCCGACCATCCCAATGCCACTGTTTGCTGGAACTGCAATGCGCAGGATCTTATTGGTGAGGGACTGGAAGCCAACTTCAACATGGTTAAATCACGTTTTGGGGATATTTGCCATGTCAGGGAACTGAATGACACCCCCTATCCGTATCAGGATCTGATGAATCTCTTCACAAAGAATAAATATGCAGGCTGGGTACTCCTGGAATGCAGGACAGACCCTGCCGACAAAGTCAAAGCCCTGATCGAGCAAAAAGCAATCTTCGACAAGATGATCAATGGTTGATTATCCGATTATTAAATCTCATCTCTATTTGTACATCAACAACAAAACCTTCAGAAAATGAAAAATTTATACCCCTCTTTCGTTTGTGGACTGCTGTGCCTCTGCGCCCTGTCACCATTGACATTGCAGGCACAACAAGTTGCAGTATCCGGAGCACCGCTGACAATGACCTCGCTGATGATCACCGATGCCAACAACGATCCCAAAGCAATTCCATTTGTGGGTGAAAAAGTCTTGCTGATTCAATACACTGATCCGGATGTTAAGGACATCAATGACAAACTCTCAGATGCCGTTAAAGCAAAAAAATTTGATGAAAAGCTTTACAAGGGGATTGGTATCGCCAACTGTAAGGATACCTGGATTCCCAATGCAGGCATCAGAATGAAAGCACGTCAAAAGGAAAAACAATATGCCGGATCGGTGATTATGCTGGACGAAAAACATACAGTACCTGCTGCCTTGGGACTGGGAGAATGCGATGAAATGGGAGTAGTGATCATTGTAGGCAAGGACAAGACGATTAAATACCTGAAAAAAATTAAAACAGCTGAAGAGAGCCAGCAAGCCATTCCGGAAGTATTAGCAGTTCTGGAGGAAGAGATCAGGAAATAACCGTTATGGGTTAACGCGTTGGGTAACATTTGTTCAATACCAAAAAAATGAAGAACGCAGTGGTTGGATTTCAATGGATTCCAAGGGGACTCTGCATCATGGCAATACTTTTTGTAAGTATGTTTGCTTTGGATTCCTTTGCCCCGGGTCTTACCATATGGGAACAAATTGGTGGATTCCTGATCCATTTGATTCCTACCTATATTTTGCTAGCCGCACTATTTGTTGCCTGGAATTGGGAGAAAATTGGCGGAATAATCTTGATGACCATAGGTTTGGGATTAAGTCCTTTCGTTTTTAGCATGAATTGGCAACGCACCGGATCCATCTGGGTTGCCCTGGGGATTGTATTGGTGATAAATATTCCCTTTGTGATGGTTGGTGCACTTTTTATCATCAGCAACTACCTGAAGAAGAAAAACTGAAATCATAAAAAAGGCGGTCAATGACCGCCTTTTTTATGATGATAATTTCTCAAATAGCCTTCTAAGATTGACCTTCCCTGCAATAATGGTTTTTACCTGACCAATGTCAACCCGTTCCTGCTCCATGGAATCACGGTACCTTATGGTTACTGTATTGTCCTCCATGGTTTGATGATCCACCGTTACGCAGAAGGGAGTCCCAATGGCATCCTGGCGTCTGTAACGTTTGCCAATGGAGTCCTTTTCATCATATTGGCAATTGAATTCGAACTTTAGCTCATCAATGATCTCCCTGGCCTTTTCGGGGAGTCCCTCCTTTTTGATCAACGGCATTACCGCAAGTTTCACAGGGGCAAGCGGAGCCGGAAGCCTTAGCACAACACGGGTATCCTTTTTACCATCACCACCATCAATCT
>CAZVTL010000035.1:0-10380 GCA_964630075.1 uncultured Tangfeifania sp. | reverse complement strand
ATGAACAGATAAACAAAAGCGGATTAAACTCGAAGCAGAAAGAACTTGCAAAAACATCCGGTCGACCCCGATGGATGTCTCAACAACATAGGGGACGTAAGACTCATTGAGTTCCGGGTCAAAGTACTGAATCTTTTTACCGGAGAATTTCTGGTGCTGCGACAAATCAAAATCGGTACGGGAATGAATCCCCTCCACCTCCTTGAATCCAAATGGAAATTTGAATTCTATGTCTACAGCAGCATTGGCATAGTGGGCCAATTTTTCATGCACATGAAACCGGTAGTTTGAATCCCCGAATCCAAGGGCTTTGTGCCAGTTGATACGGGTCTCCTTCCACTGTTCAAACCAGGTAAGCTCAGTGCCTGGCCGCACAAAGAACTGCATCTCCATTTGCTCAAACTCCCGCATTCTAAAAATAAACTGACGGGCAACTATTTCGTTGCGGAAAGCCTTCCCTATTTGTGCAATCCCGAAAGGAATCTTCATCCTGCCGGTCTTTTGAACATTCAGGTAATTGACGAATATACCCTGTGCTGTCTCCGGACGAAGATATATTTTGAGTGAACTGTCTGCAGTTGAACCCATCTCCGTTGAAAACATCAGGTTAAATTGGCGAACTTCAGTCCAGTTCCGGGTACCCGAAATTGGACAAACAATCTCATTGTCTTCAATGATCTGCTTCAGCTCTGCCAAATCTACGTTGTTGAGGGCTACTGCAAAGCGGTTGTGTAACGCATCCCATTTTTGCTGGTTTTCCAACACGCGTGGATTGGTCTCCCTGAATACTTTCTCATCAAATGCCTCTCCAAACCGACCACGTGCTTTTTCAACCTCCTTCTCAATCTTGCCCTCAATTTTGGCAAGCTCCTCCTCAATCAGCACATCTGCGCGATACCTCTTTTTGGAGTCCTTGTTATCGATCAAAGGATCATTGAATGCATCCACATGGCCAGAAGCCTTCCAGATGGTTGGATGCATAAAAATAGCAGAATCAATACCGACCACATTCTCATTGAGTAATATCATCGAATCCCACCAATACTTTTTGATGTTATTCTTCAGCTCAACCCCATTCTGTCCGTAATCGTATACCGCTCCCAGCCCATCATAAATTTCACTTGAAGGGAAAATAAACCCATATTCCTTGCTGTGAGCGATCAGCTTTTTAAAAAGATCTTCCTGGTTCATATCGAGAAAATTGTATTGTATTATATTCAGGTTTGCAAAATTGCCGCAATTAGGAAAAACAACTACTTAACCTCTTCAAAATCGACATATTCTCCATCCTTGCGTCGATAGACTTTGTCATTCCGCTCCTTTTTCTCCACTGTAACACTCCCTTGTGAAGAAGAACCAGGCCTTCTCCTGGCCTCTTCCTGCGCTTTCAAATCACGGTATATTTTATCTGCTGCCTTTTCCACAACCTTTGGACCGAAATAACGGAAGAAAAGCTTAAAACCAAAGTAGAGCAGAATTAATATGAAGACTGTGTCGAAAAATGTGACTATACTTAGAATGATAAATAGTGTCATACCTTAACAAAATTGCTACATCCTGCAAAAATAGTATTTTTTTCCGTGAGGTTGGTTCCCTTTGCTGACGAGGGATGTAAATGTGCGTAGCTATCGGCCATAGACACCCTTTCTTCTTCTGGCCTCTTCCTGGAATATCATGTTGATGCCCAACCGCAGGTTTGAATTACATGCCTGGGAAGGTCTGAAAAAAGAGACAATATTGTCAGTAACTGCATAGAGTTGAACCTTACCAATCCTGAAATTTGCACCCAGGCCAAGATTGTCAAAGGTCGACTCGATCACAGCGTAACTGGCAGAGAAGGCTAATTTTTCTGTCAATCTTGCATTGGCAGAGGCCGTAAAGGAGGTGTGAAGCAGATTATTTAACATTCTGATCCTCAGTAAACCACCCAGGCTGAAATCTTCATTCAATTGAAATTCCCCGGCAGCGTACAATTTAACAGGAAGCAAGGTAGTAAAACTGGAATTGCTCTCAAAAGGGAGGAAAGTGGCTCGAAGAGTATCCCTGACTGCCAGAAACAATCCTTTGACATCTGTAGCAGAAGGAGGATGATTCGTAGGTGTTTGGGCATTGAGGTTGATTCCCTCAAACAATAAATGCCCCCGCTCTGTAAGTACCGTAACATCCTGCTTCCACGAAATGAATCCAAGGTCAATCAAACTTACAGAGAACTCGAAATTCTCACTGACCTTGTTGGTGAGACCAATATCAACGGCCAATCCGGGATTGCCAAAATTTGTAAGATAGGTTGGCAAATCGAAATAGTCTTTGGCATACAATTTATACCCACGATCATTGATGAGCCGGATATCCACAGGTGCTGAGACAAAGGCCTTACCCCCTGCTGCAAGATCTATCTCATCACCACTTTTGGGCATTCCTGCCACAAAATTTAATCCTGCGGTCTTGATTCCTGCCATGCCAAACAACAATTTTCCCGTAATTCCGACACTTAGCTTGCTGCTTATTTCATTGGCATAGGTAAAAGCAAACTCCCTGTAATGTGCTCCTCTAACCCCAAAATATCCCGAATGGTAAGTACTTCCAAGGAATGGGACATTGCCGTAATACATTAAATTGACAAGACTTTTGGTAAAAACGGGCTCAGAAAATTCACGTTCACTCCAGGAAAAACCATAAAATTGTTTGCCCCTCTTCCAGCCAATATCCACCAGTGTCAAAGCAGCTGATTCCATGGCAAAGTTGTTCTTGTCCAGGGAGGATAGAAATTTGTTGAAATCCCACACCAAAGAGTCGGATAGCGTCCCACTACCTCTGTGAATCAAATCGTTGTAACTCCAATTGTTGGTATTGACCGAAAAATCAAATTTCGAAAAAAGAGGCAAACCGATGTAAAACCCTCGTTCAATTCCTGGTCTGGAAGGGTTTAGATCCTTGGTCTGCGCAATCCCTTTCATAAAATAGAGTGTATTTGGCTGCGCGTTCAACCCTTCCACCCAAAGCAGGAACAGAAGAAGGAAAAATGGGAGTATGCCTGCCTTTCTCATATTTTAACCTTAAAAAGGTTGATTCGAGCCCTGAATCCTATGTAAAAGGTGATGGGCGAATTTTTTAAAACATTTGCCAAGACTGGCCCCTTCTCTGGCTGGAATAATTTTATGGCCAGATCCATCTGCGTCGCAGTACCAAGATTTACCACATCCGAAGTCGAAAGTCTGTATTCCAGCGAATCCCTGGATGCTGCAAGTACATCCCCCTGCGTATTGATGGTTGCCGCACTCAACGGTTCGTATCCTGAATCCAGGGTTGTTCCGTTGAAAGTGAGACTGTACCTTAATTTCATCGGAGTTTCGTTGATGGTTTTAATCACAACCATCATCGAATCGGTTCCGGTAGTATTCAATTTCAAACTGTCCAATGGGTATTCTATTAATCTGAACATCAAGGAATCTGCAGTAATGAGTGTATTCCCGCTTCCGGGCACTGTGGCATAATCCTTTACCAAATAGGTTCCTACAGAAACAGGCCTGTAGAATGCCGGACTTAGCTCTGTCGTCTTGGCAAGTCTATCCATCTGAAATTCAGATAAATCACACGAAGCAAGCAACAGCATCATCGCTGCAATCCAGCAAAATATAGATTCATTCTTCATTGGAGTCTCATTTGATAATTAGACAGAAATCCTTCAGGCACCCATTCTATCAGGCTTCCCACCTGATCCAGCTCATCAAAAGCACCAATCGCCAAAAGAATGTTCCCCGACAGTTCCTTGTTGAAAACTGAACCGTCGCTACTTAGCAGGATACTTCTGTTTTCAGCGTTTGAAGTTAGGCAAATCAAAACCATCTGCCCAATCTTGTAAATGGATGGAGTTTGGTCAACAACAAATGGGACCTCTATTGCAAATACCAATTTCCCGGTAGAATCGAATCGACTCAATCTCCTTTTATCGCAGACCAGAAAATCCTCGTTTCCAGTTTGATCCACTGCCAGCATAGAAAAAAAATGACCGGCCGAAAATTTTCCAGGTACAATTTTCTTCGATGAACCATCAAATTTAATCATTCTGATGGTTCCCTGTTTATCGGTCGTAACCATTCTATTCCCAGACCCATTATTCTTTAACATGAAAATATCATTCTCCGAATGTTCAAATTCTTCGCTTGGCTTCACCCTGGTATTCCCTTGCCTGTCGAGAATATAAGTATGGAACTTGTCAAAACAGACAAGGTAATCCTTTGAACCATCCTTAAAATGGTGAACAGGAAATTCGACTGGACCAATTGTCGCTTTGGGTTTCCAACCGGTGGTCAATTTGCCGTTCCTATCGAAATTATAGATTTTGTTATCACTGCAAGCAACCAAGAACCGGATTTCCCCATTGTTGTCATAGTCGAACATAGCGACTCCATTGGTGGCAGGCGATTTTAATCGTATCGGAAAATTCTTCAACTCTCTACCCTCCTGGTTGATCAAATGAATCGCCTCAGACGTATTAAAAAGCAATTGTACTTCGCCGTTGCCGGATACTTTGACCGTATTAATCGCTCCAATGACGGGACTTTCCAGCGCAATCCCCCAACGCTCCAATCCATCCTTTCCCAGGCAGATGAGGGTATTGTCCCTGCGCTGGAATATCAACCATTTCGAACTACCTGTCTTTTCAAAGTTGACAAAAAGAGGTTTCCCCACAATCTGACCTTCCACAGGGTAACTCCAAAAGGGGAACCTTTTTTGTTCATGCTCAGGTTCAACTGTAAGCGCCGCTGAATTGTAAACTTTCCCATTTTCATAGACCCATTGCCACGAAAAGTTGTTGATCCTCTCCAAACTCTGAATCGAATTTTCAAGTTTATGGTAAATGTCGGAATTCATCGGTCTTTCAAAAAAGGGAAGAACCGCTCCTGGAGCGCACCATAGCGAGAAATTGTAACGATTAGCCAATCCAGTGGCGAAATTTGCAAAAGAAGGTTTTTTGTCCAATAGCTCATTTCTGTGAAGCAGATCCAAATATCGCTTTAAGGAGCCCGGTGTTGAACCCATCAGCAAGAATCCATCCCCTGCTGTGATCCAACGTGTTTTAACAGTCCCAAAACAAAGGTTGCCTGCAAGTTTCCCAAAATGCTCGGAGGGAACCCTCCAAATGTTAAGCTTTGCAGCAGCTATCCATTCAGAACTCTTTCGATTTGGCTGAATGGAAGCCCACTTCCGGATCGCAGAAAACAATGCATCACCTGATCCTGGCCTAATTCTCCACAGCAAAAATTGATTGTCAGAGCCATCCTCCAAATTCCGATTGGTAAAAACCGTCGCAGCCTCACCCGTCCAACCATTGGCCAGATAGCTCCTTACATCCATCTTTAGGAGCGTGGAAAGCTGATTGACAAGCATTAGAAGGCTATCTGACTGACTAATAATTCTGTGGTAATTGAAATAATCCTCAATATAGGCTTTGGGGTCAGAGGCGTATTGTGAAGCAAAGAAGGTCGTAGTGGCGGGCATCCATCGTGTCAATGTTCCGGTCATTGGTTTTTGCCTCCTGAAAATCTCCTGGTAGTTGAGCTTTGCGGTATCATTGACAGTAAAACCATTCAATATAAGACCATTGTCCTTCTGCAACGCATCAATCTCAGTCCAACCGGAAAATCCTGATTGAAGATCTGACGCCTCCTGCTGGTTTGGAAGGAGTTCACTAAAAAAAGATCGTATGGAATGTTGACTGACAAAAATATTGAGATCAGTATTCTCTGCGGTATTCTTGTTCACCTTGAGAAAATTGGAATCTTCCAGCAAGGAGGGCTTATCCATTTGATCCACTGCCATCCGCAGGTTTGATACTTCCCTTCCAGCAATAAATAAGCCTCTGTAAATCGTTAGAAAAATAGTTTGAACACCATTTGCCTCCTCCCATTCAAATTTCTGGAGTGTCGCACCATTGTATTTCTCTGCAGATTGTTTGGCTTTTTTGGACAAAAAATAGTTCTGAACCAGAACATTTATCCCGTTTTTCTCAGCAATACTGCCAAGTTCCAACAAATAAAGACTCCCTTTTCCAATCCAGACCAAATAGCACTCTTTTTGATAGAGCAATTCGGCTTCATGCTTATTCTTCCCCATCAAGGAGTCTAAATAGAGGATTTCACCGTGAATGGATTCGATGCATTCCAACCCGGTCAATGATTTCCAACTTCTGTTCTTGGCAGTTTTAGCTACAAATGCACCAAGGTTTCGTATTTTAATACACGTAGTTGCATTCACCGGGATCGCTTTGAGTGGGGAAGTACCCAAATACCGCGATTCTTTGGCAAAAAAATACCATCCGGCAACAACCCCGGCTACAAGCAAGATTGTAACGATAAAGAACAATTTTTTTGCCATGGCTTTTTACTATTCTCCCGTAAAAATAGCATTTTAAGAAAGAATTGTTAGGTTGAGGAAAAATAACCCGACAATGCTTTCAGGCGCAACTATTGCTGCTTTATTTCTGAAGCATCCACGATTCGATAGATCTTATCTGACCTTCTCACCTTGGAAGGAACGGATACCGAACAGTAGGATCCTTTCGGGGCCTCTTCCACGGGTTGTAGTTCGACCCTTACCTCTGTTACAACGGTTTGGATCACTCCACTGCTGGGACCTGTAATCAGAATCTCATCCCCTGGTTTGAGCGGACCGGTTTCAAGCTTAAACTCCCCGATTCCTTTGTTGGTAAAATAGTTGGTCACTTTCCCAAGGTAAACCCTCCTTTTGGTTGCAAGGGATCCATAATTCCCACTCCATTCTCCCAACCGCTGACCCAAATAGTATCCATCCCAGAAGCCACGGTTGAAAACAGAAGCTAGCCTTTCATTCCAGTCCGAAATCTTCTCTGAAGTGATACTCTTCTCCAAATAGGCATCGGCAGCTTCCCGGTAGCATTCAACCACACATTTCACATAATCAGCACTTCTGGCGCGACCTTCAATTTTTAGCACAGTCACACCTGCATCCAAAATTTTATTAAGGAAGTGAATGGTCTTCAAATCTTTGGGTGACATGATGTATTCGTTGTCCACTTCCAATTCAGCTCCGGTCTCCTTGTCTGTTACAGTATAGGCCCGCCGGCAACTTTGCAGGCAGGATCCCCTGTTGGCAGAAGAATTCATTTCATGCAACGAGAGATAGCACTTTCCCGATGTTGCCATACAGAGTGCTCCGTGAACAAACATTTCGAGACGTATCAACTCCCCCGCCGGACCACACAAATTGTCTGCCTTTATTTTATTGGATATTTCCCATATTCTACCAATATTCATCTCCCTGGCCAATACCATAACATCCGCAAATTGGGCATAGAACTTTACCGTATCGTAATTGGTAATGTTCAATTGTGTCGAGATATGGACCTCCATTCCGATGGCCCTGCAAGCCTGGATCACAGCGAGATCCGAAGCAATAACCGCAGAAACGCCTGCCTCTTTGGCTGCAGCAACAATCCGCTTTAAGGTATCTGCCTCTTCGTCGAAAACTACCGTGTTGACGGTCAGATAGGTCTTCACACCCGCTTTCCCAGCCCTCCGGGTAATCTCCCTCAGGTCGTCGATCGTAAAATTATTGGCAGATCTGGCCCGCATGTTAAGGTGTTCAACCCCAAAATAGACCGAGCCGGCACCCGCTTGTATAGCTGCCATCAAGGATTCATAGGAACCCACCGGAGCCATTATTTCTATGGTATTGTTCATATTTTTTATTAAATATTATTGTCTAAAGTGCCCGAATAAAAAGACTCCGTCCTAATCTAGAATGTGACGAAGTACTTTTGACACTCCAGGCACTTTAGGTCACTTTAGGCACTTTGCAAAAGTAAGATATTATCTGTTGTGAGATTTATAAAGGCCTCAGGATAATGTTTTCGGATAAAGAGTATATTTGAAAAATGCCATATTAAAGATGGACGAATCTTAACTCCCTGATTTATGAAGTATTTAATAGTTATCATGCTCTCTTTGCTTCTGCTTCTTTCAGCCAAATCAGACAAAAGACAATACGACGAAACATACAGGCCACAATTCCACTTCTCACCCGAAAAGAATTGGATGTTTCAATCCAATGGCTTTTTGTTTTACAAAGGGGAATACCATCTTTTCTATCACAACATTTCAATTGGCAACAAGCGATTCAAAGATGAACTTGGTCATGCTGTCAGCAAGGATATGCTGCATTGGTCACACCAGCCAGTTGCATTAACCCTGGAAGACAGGGTGGCCGATCCGGATGCCGCCCAACCAACCTCAGGAAGTGCAGTAATAGATTCAATGAATGTTACCGGATTTCAGCAGAATGGAGAAAAAGCAATGCTGATTTTTTACTCCGATAGTAAAGGGAATCAACATCTTGCCTACAGTGTCGACAAAGGTGCCAGTTGGAATAAATATGCCAAAAATCCGATTCTCAAAAACAGTGGTGGAGAGGCACATGATCCGAAAGTTTTTTACCACGCCCCCACCGGCAAATGGGTTATGGCCCTCTACAGCAATCCGGGAGATGGAGCAGCAAAGGCAGGGATCTCTTTTTACAACTCTGCGGATATGCTCGAGTGGAAATTCAGCAGCCATCTGGAGGGAATGGGAGAGTCACCTGATCTTTTTGAAGTTGCAGCAGAATTACCCGGCTCAGCAAAGAAATGGGTGGCCTTAAGTGGAGAAGGGGAATACAAAATTGGCAACTTTGATGGTCTCACTTTCAACCCTGAAACAGGACTCCAGAAATTGGATTACGGTAAAAATTTCTTTGCGGCGCAGACCTTGTTCAACGCTCCACAGGATAAATCCATATTGATTGCATGGATGCGGGGTGGAGAGTACACAGATATGCCCTTCAATGGACAAATGAGTTTTCCAACCGAAGTATCACTTCGAACTACCTCCAAAGGATTGGTATTGTGCAGAAAACCCATAGAAACCATCTCTTCCATCTACAAAGATGAAATAAAAAAGAAAGATAAAAATTTCATCCCCGGACTGAAAGGAAGTCTCGTCGGCGGAATAAAAGGCGACGCCATATTCATCCGGGCGACCTTTAAACCCGGCACATCTGATAGTTTTGGATTCATCGTGCGTACAGGCAAAAAATCAGAAGGCACAGATATCCACTACGACACTGCAAAAAAAACACTGGAAGTCAATGGCTCCAAAATGATAGTCGAACCTTTGGATGGAAAAATAGAATTGGAAATACTGTTGGACAGAGCCTCCATTGAAATTTTTGCCAACCATGGCGAAGCTGGACTAAGTACCTGCTTCGCCCCTGTTCAGGGGGAGGAAGAACTTCTGCTCTACACCCAGGGTGGCGAACTTTACCTGGAAACCCTGGAAGCCTACAACCTTAAATCGGTCTGGGCAAACAAATAAAGTAATTAAGCCTATCTTTGTAGCCCAAATCTGTTTGATCCTAAGTACAGTTTAAATGGCCAATTTGCTCGAAAATATTGACTATCCGTCAGATCTTAGAAAATTAAAAGAAAAGGATTTGCCAGAAGTTTGTGCCAATTTAAGGGAGCTGATCATTCAAGAAGCCTCCTGCAATCCTGGCCACTTTGGAGCCAGCATGGGGGTTGTTGAATTGACTGTTGCCCTCCATTATGTCTACCATACCCCCTATGATAAGCTTATATGGGATGTAGGACATCAAGCCTATGGTCACAAAATTCTAACCGGCAGAAGGCGACAATTTCATACCAACAGAAGATACAAAGGAATTAGCGGATTCCCCAACCGTACCGAGAGTGAATACGATGCATTCGGGGTTGGACACTCCTCCACTTCAATTTCAGCCGCTCTGGGAATATCAATTGCTGCGGAACTGAATGGGGATAAAAACCGAAAAGTCATTGCCGTGATCGGGGATGGATCCATGACCGGTGGATTGGCATTCGAAGGACTCAACAATGCCGGAGCAGCCAATGCGGACCTTCTGGTCATCCTCAACGACAACAACATGTCGATTGATCCCAATGTGGGAGGCCTTAGCAGGTACTTTGTCCGGATGCAGACCTCAAGGGCATATAATCAAATCCGTTCAAGTGTCTGGCAACTTCTCAAACATTTTAGAAGAGTCGGCAAAAAAATGCAGGCACTGCTCAGAAAACACCAGCATGCCGTAAAATCATTGGTGTTTGATGACAGTAATCTCTTTGAGGCGCTTGGATTCCGTTATTTTGGACCGGTAGACGGCCACGATGTAATTGCCCTTACCCGAATTTTTAATGACCTGAAGGAGATCCCCGGACCTAAACTCCTGCATGTACTTACGAAAAAAGGCAAAGGCTTTACCCCTGCGGAGAAGGATGCTACCAAATGGCATGCTCCAGGAAAGTTTGATGTAGTTACCGGAGAAATATTC
>CAZVTL010000034.1:5432-22181 GCA_964630075.1 uncultured Tangfeifania sp. | reverse complement strand
TCCTGTGGAAGGTGACATCACTGCCATCGTATCATTCTATGATCTGCTCTCTTTTGGTGTTTCGTGGCGAAGCAATGCCTCGCTCGATGCGCTGACCCAGGTTAAAATCAACCAAAGTTTGAGTTTAGGTTATTCCTATGAATATACGACGAATGAATTGACAAGCTTTACCAGCGGCTCACACGAAATTGTGCTGAGGTACCAATTGGCGGGACGGAATCAGCGATTCGTATCTCCCAGATATTTTTAAAAGAAACACAAAAAAGAAAGAGCTGCTTGAATTGCGGCTCTTTCTTTTTTGCACCCCCAGCTCTTCCACCAACTTTTCATGATCACTTTTTGGTAGGCCCTCACTGCTTTGTACCACCACCATGCCATCCATAGTTATTAACAAAATCGCCATTTTGACGTGTTGATAACTAATGCCTTTAAACTCAATTAGTCATTGCACGGCTGAGAATCATTGATGTACTTTGCTTGTAAATGGTACCTGCTCAACGTGTTAATGAATGCCTTGATCCATCGGAATAGCGTTTTTTCATCCTTTAAACTGTCAGGGCAGTTCCAGGGATGGTACAATTTTCATGGGTTAAGGTATTGATAATTAAAGTCTTGAGATTTTGCTCTTTGGTGGTTTTACCATTCTGGAGCAATATATCAGATGACGCGTAGGGCAGCGAAAGTTACAGGGTATTAAAAGCGGATTAGAATGAGAAAGTTTGACGGCAAGGCATTTATTACTCTATTGATTTTTAGTGTATTGACTTTTATTGGCCATGCTCAGGAAGGGGATGGGAGGATTTTTAGCGACTCCACCCTTAAAATGAGTGCCATAAAGGCAAATACCCTGAGAAGTGATTTTGGGCCTGCTGTTGTTGGTGATTCGCTCTATTTTACCTCCTACAGTGACAAGGTGTTGGGTCATCCGGATGATAAACTACGCAAAAAGGCCTTTTATGATTTGTATTGGGCCAAAATAGACAAGGAGGGAAACACCACCAGCAACCGTGCCCCCTTGGTTGAATTCCTGACAAGATACCACGATGGTCCGGTGGCCTATTGCCAGAAAACCGGAGAGCTCTTCGTGACACAATCCGACAACATAGAGGCTGCTGTACTTAAAAAGATGTTCACCCGCGATACCATCCGGCTTAGAATCGTGGTAGTCAAGCGTGTGAATGGAAAATGGACCTCTTTTACCAATTTTCCCTACAACAACAAGGCTTATTCTGTAGGACATCCTGCGATATCCGTTACCGGAGATACCTTGATTTTCTCGAGCGACAGGCATGGTGGTTTTGGCGAGACAGACCTCTACTGCTCCATCCGCAAAAACGGGAAATGGGGAAATCCATTCAACATGGGATCACAGATCAATACCTCGGGGAAGGAGGAGTTCCCATTTATCTACCAGGGCAAAAATGGAAATTCACATCTGATTTTTGCTTCTACCGGAAGATTTGGTTTGGGAGGTCTGGATATCTATTACACAAAATTCCCATTCAAGGATGAGCGAATTGAGCATTTCGATGCCCCCATCAACTCAAAATACGATGATTTTGACATGGAGATCAGGCCCGATGTCGACAATGGGTTCATGACCTCCAACCGTCCGGGTAGGGGTAGTGATGATATCTATCAATTCTCCTTCAAAAGATTGGCGAAATCTGCTGTTCCCGTTTCTGTTCCTTATTCTCCTGTCAGGGAGTTGTATGTATACAATTCAAAAACAGGTCAGCCTATTCCCGGGACCGTTATTGTCTCCTGCGATTCTACGACATACTCTACGGACGAAGAGGGGAAGGTGGATAGCCTCTCCAGCTATAAAAACAGTTGTGAAGTGCTGGCTACACGATATGGGTACGAAGACCGCAAGAAGAAGCTGATCACCAAAGTCTTGAAGCAGGGGGAGATCAACAGGGATACGATCTGGATGGATCCGATTATGGGTAAGATCATATTGTACAGTGTGTACTATGATTTTAACCGGTGGAATATCTTGCCTGAAGCAGCTCGTGAACTGGATAAATTGGTTGAATTCCTGAAAGAAAATCCGGATTTCAAGGTACAGCTAAGTTCACACACGGATAGTCGCGGCAATGCAGCTTACAATCTCTGGTTGTCACAAAAGCGCGCCATGTCAGCCGTGAGTTACATTACCTCCCATGGCATAAGGGCAGGAAGGATAACCGGCAGGGGTTACGGGGAGACACAACTCTTGAACCGTTGCGAGGATGGCGCACTTTGCACCCCCCAGGAGCATCGGCAGAACAGACGTACCGAAATCTATATTCCTGAATATGGGAAGTCTTTGGAGGTTCCGCAAACCGAAGGTCAATATTCCGGTAAAAGTGGAGAAGCATCTTACAGCAGTTCTTACGGCAGCTCCACCTATGCTGCCTCAGAGCGTGCTGCAAGCAGAAGTGGAAGCTCCAGGGACTATTATGTGGTGCTTAATTCATTCCTTTCCAAGTCAAATGCTGAAAAATTCCTGATGGCCGTGACAAGAAGTGGGATACCGGCTCAAATCGTATCAGAGAATGAGTATTACCGGATTGGCATCAAAAAGAATTCATTTGGTGCTGCCATGGATGCCAGGGATAAGCTGAGAGGTGTGTTCGCTGATTGCTGGATCTTGTAGCTTTCCGCAAGGGAGACTGAACATCTTATTTGTTGATTTTTTGCTATGGTTTTCCGTTATGGTTGTAGCTGAAATTCACTGTGCTGGAAATGGTTCTTCTTCTGCCTTTAAAAAGTAATCCAGGTACTCCATCTATCCTTATTTTTTTATCTTTGTAGATAGACCTGTCCTTGACCTGTTCTTGTAATGGATCATTGGATATCTCGGATGCTCCAACTAATATAATTTTATGAACCAACTATTTAGACGAAAATCTGTCTCCATTCTTTTGGCAGAAGCCAGTACGGATGAGCACAAATTCAACCGTGCCTTAACGGCAAAGAACCTGATTACCCTTGGTATTGGAGCAATTATTGGAACCGGAATCTTTGTCCTTACAGGTACCGCCGCAGCAAATTACGCAGGACCTTCGATTATGCTCTCTTTTATCTTTTCCGCATTGGGGTGTGTTTTTGCCGGTCTTTGCTATGCTGAGTTTGCATCCATGATCCCAATTGCGGGAAGTGCCTATACCTATGCATATGCTACCCTGGGCGAATTCCTTGCCTGGATCATTGGCTGGGATCTGATCCTGGAATATCTGTTTGCCTCATCGACCGTAGCAGTAGGCTGGTCTGGATATTTTGTCAGTTTTTTAAAGGATTTCAACATCATCATTCCCCAGGCGCTCTGTTCTGCCCCCTTCAACCATGTTGTCGGTCAGGGGTGGGAGCGAACCGGGAGTATTCTGAACTTTCCTGCAGTAGCCCTGGTTCTGCTCATTACCGTCCTTTTGGTGGTGGGTATTCGTGAATCCAGTCGGTTTAACAATGTAATTGTAGTGATCAAGCTTACTGTCATTCTGCTTTTTATCGGATTCGGAATGTCCTATATCAACGTTGACAACTGGACCCCTTTCATTCCTGAAAATACGGGTAAGTTCGGTGCATTTGGGATTTCAGGTATCTTCACCGGTGCAGGAGTGATCTTTTTTGCCTACATCGGTTTCGATGCCCTCTCTACAGCTGCCCAGGAGACCAAAAATCCGGCTCGCGACATGCCCATCGGGATACTCTGGTCGCTGGTGATCTGTACCGTTCTCTATGTGGCAGTGGCAGCAGTGATGACTGGAATGGTTAACTACAAGGATCTCAATGTTTCTGCTCCAATAGCCCTTGCCATCGACAGTGCCGGTGATTCATTGGTTTGGTTGCGCCCATTTGTAAAAATCGGGGCACTTGCTGGTTTGAGTTCGGTTGTTCTGGTGATGCTGATGGCCCAACCCAGGATCTTCTATACTATGGCCAAGGATGGACTCCTGCCACCGGCCTTCACGGTAGTGCACAAGAAATTCAAAACGCCCTACATTACAACAATTGTTACCGGGGCAATTGCCGCATTGATTGCCGGACTTTTCCCCATTGCCGTACTAGGTGAGCTGGTTTCAATCGGGACATTGCTTGCATTTGTAATTGTCTGTGCAGGAATTATTATTCTGCGCAAAACGGATCCTGATGCAGTCAGACCCTTTAGGACCCCATTTGTCCCCTTGTTTCCGATTCTTGGCATATTGATCTGTTTGGCGCAGATGATCGCCCTTCCGCTCGATACCTGGATGCGGTTGGTTATCTGGATGGCGCTGGGAATGGGGATCTATTTTTTATATGGTAAAAGAAGAAGCAAAATATTTGTCAATCAATCAAACAAGATCTAAAATGAGAAACATTTCCAATTGTCTATTGTCTGCCATGTTCTTGCTAATCGCTGTTGCTTGCGGTAAAACCACCACTGAAACACCACCTCCTGTGGTTGTCAAGGACACAACGGCTCCATCCATTTCGTTGGTTGACCCAACGGCTGGCAAGAGTATTGTGCTGGGTGCTGCTTTGCATCTGCAAATGGACCTGGGTGACAACGTCGAGCTGAAATCCTACAAGGTAGTGATCGCCAAAAGCCTGAAAGGGGTCGTCACCTCCGACTGGGCCTTTTCCAATACATGGCCCATTGCGGCCGGTAAAAAAACTTTGGCAGTCAACCACAACGAAATCACAGTGCCATTGACCGTAACCGGAAACCAAACTACCACAGGTAACTACGACCTGACAATTACCTGTTACGATACCTCCAACAACGAAACATCAAAAACAGTGACCATCGCACTCACGAAGTAAGAAGGTTAAAGGGTAAAGGGTAAAGGTTAAAGTAGAGGACAGCCTTGATGGAAAAATCAAGATCAGAACGTTCTTACCCTTTAACCTTTACCCTTTAACCTTTACCCTTTAACCTTTAACCTTTAACCTTAACCAGCCCCAGCTCACTTCCCTTTTCCATCATAAACTGATAGGCTTCGTCGTAGTTGTTACTGATTACCCCATCCAGTATGGCCTCTTTGATGGCCGATTTTATCAGGCCAATCTCCTTGCAGGGCTTCAATCCGAAAACCTCCATGATCAACTCCCCGGTTACCGGAGGTTGAAAGTTGCGTACAGCATCTTTCTCCTCTATCTCCTTTAGTTTTTCCCGAACAAGTTGAAAATTGGCCAGGTATTTTATCACCTTCTCCTCATTTTTAGAGGTAATGTCTGCTTCACAAAGGGTCATCAACTCATCGATATCGTCTCCGGCATCAAAAAGCAACCGCCTGACAGCAGAATCCGTCACCTCCTCTTCTGAGAGAACAATGGGCCGCATGTGAAGCAATACCATTTTCTGAACAAATCTCATTTTTTCATTGAGGGGGAGCTTCAACCGGTCGAACAGTTTGGGCACCATCTTCTCCCCTACAAAATTGTGGGCATGAAAGGTCCAGCCAAGGGCCGGTGAGTACCTTTTTGTAACAGGTTTTGCTACATCGTGCAACAGTGCCGACCACCTTAACCATAAATTGTCGGTGTTTACACAGATGCGGTCTACTACCTCCAGGGTATGGTAGAAATTGTCCTTGTGGTAAATTCCATTGATACTCTCCCTCCCTTTTAAATTTTGGATTTCAGGCAGGATCAGTTTAAGCAAGCCGCATGTTTCCAGCAATTTAAAGCCAATGGAGGGTTTGTCGGAGAGAAGGATCTTGTTGAGTTCATCCGTTATGCGTTCTTTGGAAACGATGTTGATTCGTTCAGCCTGATGTGAAATCGCAGCAAAGGTCTCCTCCTCAATCCGGAAGTTGAGTTGGGTGGCAAATCTTATGGCGCGCATCATTCGAAGCGGATCGTCGGAGAAGGTAATATTGGGATCAAGTGGGGTCCGAATCAGTTTTGCTTCAAGATCCCCGAGGCCATCGAAGGGATCAATCAAATCGCCAAATCGGGAGCGGTTCAGGCATATGGCCAGCGTGTTCATTGTAAAATCCCGGCGATTCTGATCATCCTCCAAAGTCCCGTCTTCCACAATCGGTTTTCTGCTGTCGAGGCGGTAGGACTCTTTCCTTGTTCCAACAAATTCAAAATCGACCTCCTTCTCGCGAAACATGGCTGTTCCGAAATTTTTGAAGACGGTAACCTTCATTTTTGGATGAATGGCCATGGCAACCTTTCTGGCCAATCCGATCCCACTTCCAACCGTTACAATATCAATATCATAATGCGTTTTTTCACGGTACAGCAAGATATCGCGGACGAATCCCCCAATGACGTAGGTTTCAAGACCCTCTTCATCCGAGATATCCCCGATAAGTGCAAAGGTAGGATGCTGAAGATGCTCCTTTAGATTGAGTATTGCTGACATTTTAGATTCTTTCTGTTTCAGTTATTTGCTACAGTTCAGGTTTGATTGTTTCGAGTTTCATTCCTCTCGAACCCTTGATGAGCAAAAGATACCCCGAAAGACACTCCTCTTTGAGCCTGTCGGCAAGTACTGTTGAATTTTCAAAGCATTGAAAATGGTTGGGTAGCTTGCACCCTGAATAATTGGGCCCGGAGAGCAATACCAAATCAAGTTCCATCGTAGCCAAAAAGTCCGTAATTCGCTGATGCTCTTCTTGTGCATGTATGCCTAATTCAAGCATGTCACCCAAAATGACCCCTTTTTTGGGAGCCTTGAGGGTGGCGAAATTCTCCAGCGCGGCTCTTGTGCTGGAGGGATTGGCATTGTATGCATCCATCAACAATCGGTTGCGTTCCGTAACCACCATTTGAGACCGGTTGTTGTCGGGTTGATATCCTTCAATGGCGACTGCAATTTCCAGGGGATCAATCCCAAAATGTTGACCGATGGCTGCAGCTGCCAGTGCATTTTCAAGATTGTAACTTCCAACCAGATTGGTTTTGATGTAAAGCCAGCCTTTGGGAAAGCTTGCTTTGAAAACAAGAAACGGATCCGTGTTGACGATTTCACCCTCCGATCCGCTGTGTGTTTTTGAAATGGTATATCCAACGGTATTTGCCGACCCAATTCTATTGGTTAGAAAAGCATTGCTGTTGTTGATGAAAACTGTTCCGTTGTGCTGTTCAAGAAATCGGTACAGTTCAGTTTTGGTCTGAATTACCCCTTCGAATGACCCGAATCCCTCCAAATGGGCACTTCCGACATTGGTGATCAATCCGCAATCCGGCAATGCGATCCTGCAAAGTTCATCAATTTCTCCCGGGTGGTTGGCCCCCATCTCGATGACTCCGAATTCAGTAGCCGCAGTTATCCTGAGCAAGGTGAGGGGCACCCCGATGTGGTTGTTCAGGTTTCCTCTTGTAGCTACCAGGTTGAATTTTTTTGCAAGCACCGCTGCGGTAAGTTCCTTGGTTGTTGTCTTTCCATTGGTTCCGGTGATGGCGAGGATGGGGATGCCCATCCGCTGACGGTGCAAGCGGGCCAAATCCTGTAGGGTCTGCAGTACATTCTCTACCAGGAGGATATTTGGATGAACAGCAAAATTATTGTCATCCACAATGGCGTAGGAGGCACCTTTTTCAATGGCCGACAGGGCAAAAAGATTTCCATTGAATTGATCTCCCTTCAGGGCAAAGAAAATTGAATCCGGTTCAATGTTACGACTGTCGGTGGTAACCTTGGGATGGCTCAGGAAAATCTGGTGAATAGCTTCTAACTTCATGGGAAGATTAAAAAAAACCTCATCCAAAGATGAGGTTTTATGTATTATCTTGGGTCTGCATCACCCAGTTTCGTCATGGCGCACCTAAAGCCGATATCATTGGTCGATTTTTTTTCATCGAGATACCTTCTGGTTCCAGGACTTAGCCAATAGGGCCTGTCTTTCCAGCTTCCACCCTTGTATACCCTGGTGTGGTCAGTGATTCTTGGGATATAGTTGTCTTTCAGTGTGGGATACATCTCTTCAGAACCGGAACTCTTGACCGAATCCGGATTGTTTTTCCACAGTCCCTCATCCAAATTGGATTGGAAATCCCCGTCTTTGAAATTGGTGAAGTTGGCAACAGTATCCTTCACCATCTCCCCAAATTGATTGCGCACAAAATTTCCAAGGGAGTCTTTCTTGAAATTGGTATATACACTTCCTCTCAACGGCTGAAATTCATTGAATTCCTGAAAGGAAGTAGGTCTGTAAACGTCTTGTACCCATTCATTTACATTGCCAGCCATACAATAAAGACCGTGGTCATTCGGTTCAAATGAGGTAACCGGTGCCGTAATCGCAAAACCGTCGTTCAAAGTTCCAGCAACTCCCATATAGTCACCACGCCCCCTGACACTGTTGGCCAAAAATAAACCTCTGGATTTCTTGTCTGTTGAGCGAATGTGATTTCCATTCCAGGGGTAAATACGTCGGTCCGTCACAACCTCTTCATCTGTGTTGCCTATCAGCGCAACTGCACTGTACTCCCATTCAGCTTCAGTGGGAAGACGGTATCTTTGCAATACAATACCATCCGACATACTGGTTCTTCTGGTTGCTCCATCTCTTCCCAGGTCCTTCAAGGGTCTTTTCCCTTCTGTTCCATTGTACAGTCCGTTCAGATAACTGTCAGATGAAAAAACATTCTGGTTTTTCTGTGTCGTATCTTCCGCAAGTATTTGATCCTTGATCAGGATCCGTTCGTTCACCCGGTCTGTTCTCCATTTGCAATAGTTTGTTGCTTGAACCCAACTTACACCAACCACAGGATATTCTGCATAGGCTGCATGACGCAGGTAATTTTCGAGAAAGGGCTCATTGTAGGCAAGCTCGTTCCTCCATACCAGGGTGTCGGGAAGTGCGGCATCAAAGACTTCGGGATTATTCGGATAGACACGGCGCAACCAATAGAGATATTCCCTCCAGTCCACATTCCGGATTTCTGTTTCATCCATGTAAAAGGAGGAGACCGTTACACGGCGCAAGGTATTGTTGCTGTCGAAGATAACATCCTGTTCAACCCGACCCATCGGGTAGGTACCCCCCTGTATGTAAATAAGCCCGGGCCCGGTTTGCTCCGAATAGTTGGAATTGTATTCAAAACCCCCGTTTTTGGGATTGTTGTAATCCCATCCAGTGGTAGATGATTTTGACTTTTTAGATGGGATTAAGCTACATGAAGCAACCAGAAGACTGATAGACAGCAATATAACTGAATAAAATTTCATAGGTCGATATATTTTTAATTTTCGCAGCCGAATTTTCCGGAAGCCTGCTGCAAGTTGGAACAGCTTGGCTTCATGACTCGTATCTGTTTGTTATACCCTTGTTTATTATTAAATGTTGGTGCCAAAAACCTGATTCGCACCTTAGCCACAAATATATTGCAAAATAATGAAAACTGTATCCATTTTTCATCATTCAACACCACAATAAACCTCGTTTTTTTTAAATTTGTTCACGAGTCAGCTCTGAAAGATTAAATCTAATCCCAGTTTAATCGTGCATTTTGTAGTAAGGAGGCTGCAATCATTGGAAAATACATCAGTCAAAAATGTTTAATTGCTTCTTTTACAAATGTATATTGCTTTTCCATGTGATCTGTCTACCCATTGTGGTCACTTCCCAAAAGCCTGCACATGGCGACCTTTTCGCGGTGGGCAAATGGGTGCAAATTGAGACTTCCTCCACCGGGATACATAAAATTGACTTCAACTGGTTGAAAAGTGCCGGATTTACGCATCCCGAAAATGTCAGACTTTATGGAAGCCGAAACATCGTTATCTCACGGTGGAACACCTCTGACAAGGAGAATAGTCCTGTTCAGATTCCTGTCTATAAAACCAGGGAGGCTGGAGGGAATGAAGCCCTCCTTTTTTATGTCGAAGGGGATGTGCATTGGCAATACGATGCAGAGACCGGTCACTATTACCATACCAGAAACCAGGCGGCAAGAGGCAAATCCTGGTTTTACCTGACGGAGGATACAGGATTAGAGCTTTCTGTTCCGGTGGCTGATCCAATAATGGGGAAACCCGATGCAATTGTAACCAATTGCGATGATTTTGCATTGTGGGAAGAGGAAAATATCAACCTGATCGAATCTGGTTCGGCTTGGTTTACTTCTCTTGTCGGGGGAGGACAAAGCCTGAAGAAAACATTCACATTCCAGGATCGGATCGACAATGTTCCTGTGGAGGTTACAGTCAGGGGAGCCGGACGAAGTACAATACCTTCCCGCCTGGAACTTACAATAAACAATTTGGCTTCCGGGAGCATTCTTTTCCGCCCCGTTCAACCAGCCACTGAGACGGATTTTGCTGTCATCGATTCTGTAAGGGTTGGTCCAGTTCTGGTAGGGAATGACCTATCCATCTCCCTAAAATATAATGGAGGTTCCGCCGATCAAAGCTGGCTGGATTTTGTGACAGTGCAATACCGAAGAAACCTAAACTACAGAGGATCTCCACTGGTTTTCAGGGACGGGAAAACGCTCGGTTCAGGCAAAATTTTGGAATACAGAATTTTAGGTGGTGTTGCTGGTTTGCAGTTGTGGGAGATTACCAATCCCTTGTCACCACAAAGGATCAGCTACCAACTCAATGGCAGCCAGCTATCTTTTAGTTGCAGCAACGATGGTCTGCGAACTTTTCTGCTTTTTGACCCGGGCGGACCATTCCCGGGTGTTAACAAAAAGGGGGAGGTGAAGAATTTTTCCCTAACGGAAAATTCAGTCTCGCAGTATCTGATTGTTGCTCCTGCTGATTTTCTTCCACAGGCAGAGCGACTGGCCAAATTCCACCGGCAGGTCAGTGGATTGACAGTTTCGGTAGTTTCGGTCGAGGCCATCTTCCATGGATTTTCAGGAGGATATCCGGATATTTCGGCCATGCGGAATTATTTTCGTTTTAGTTACCAGCAAAGGCCGGCGAGCGATGGAACAGGGTTGAAGTACCTGCTGCTGTTTGGGAAAGGTACTTGCGATCCCGTCCATGAGCCGGGCGATGAAAATCCCAATTGGATTCCGACCTGGCAATCGGCAAATTCTGTCAATCCAGTGAATTCCTACCTCTCCGACGATTTTTTCGGTCGGTTGGATCCGGGTGAGGGGGAGGAGACAGGGGATCTTGATCTCTGCATTGGTCGGATTCCTGCCGTCAACCTTGCGGAGGCAACCATTGCCGTGGATAAAATAGTTCATTACCATGATGCTGTAACTTTGGGCGATTGGCGAAATAATATCTGCTTCATCGGAGATGACGAAGATAATAATCTTCATGTGAGTGATTCCGAGAAGCTTGCTAACTTGTTGAATAACAATCATCCTGAATACAATACCAGCAAAATCTACTTCGATGCTTACCCGCAAGTTGTAACTCCGGAAGAGAGATATCCCGAAGTAACAGATGCCATCAGACGTTCTGTCCAAAGAGGGAACTTGATATTGAATTACATTGGTCATGCCAGTGAAGATGGACTTGCCCACGAAAGGGTCTTAACCAACAAGGATATCGATACCTGGACCAACAAGGACAGGCTTCCGCTCTTCGTTACTGCCACATGCGAATTTAGCAGGTGGGACATGGCCATCAAACGATCTGCAGGAGAGCATTTGTTATTCCATCCCGCCGGAGGCTCTGTGGCCCTCTTCTCTACAACCAGATTGGTCTATTCTGCATCGAATTTTGAGTTAAACAAAAGTTTTTTCACCCATCTGCTCGACAAGAATGAACAGGGTCTTTTCCTCAGGTTGGGTGATTTGATCCGGAACATCAAGAATGAAAACGGAGCGAGCATCAATACGGCTAAATTTTGCCTGGTAGGCGATCCTGCCCTTAGGTTGAATTATCCTGAATATCAGACTGGGAACACGGAAATAAACCAACAACCGGTGGAACAGTTCGGCGGAGTGCTCTCTCCATCCCAAATGGTGACCATTTCAGGGGAAGTTTTGGATGGCAAGGGAATTAAAATGGAGCAGTTCAACGGAATGCTGACGGCCCAGGTCATGGACCAACCCGGAAAAGTTGCCACAATCGGGAATGGCGGATTACCTCCATTCAGCTACAAATTGCAGGAGAGTACCTTGTTCAATGGGCATGTGCCGGTTAAAAACGGGCACTTTTCCTATACTTTTGTCGTACCCAAGGATGTGAATTTCAACAAGGATGCCGGGTTGATTCGCTATTATTTTACCAATGGAACATCCGATGGGAACGGATCGATTGCCAACATACATTTCAATGGGACCGAAGTTGTACCGACCAACGACAACAGTGGACCAGCGATCCGTCTCTATCTTGAAAATGAATCATTCAGGGAGGGTGGAACCGTCTCTGCCAATCCATTGCTGAAGGTTTACCTTTCAGATGAGAGTGGAATCAATACCTCCGGAATCGGAATAGGACATGACATTACCCTCGAATTGGATGGCCTGGCCAGCAGCAGGGTGAATCTGAACGGATATTACAGGAGCGATCCAGCAACCTGGAAAAGCGGTATTGTGCAGTATGCCCTCTCTTCACTTGGCAAGGGCAAACATACCCTCACCTTCAAAGTTTGGGACAGCCTCAATAACTCATCCCTCCTGCGTGTTACATTTTGGGTGAGTGATGAATTGCGCTTTACAAATCTGTTCAATTACCCAAATCCATTTTCCGGTCTTACAAGGTTTGTTATCAGCCACAACAGGTATGATGAGCCTATGCAGGTGGATCTGGAGGTGATGGATTTTATGGGCAAACTCCTGCACAGGGATCAGAAGCTACTTCCTTCACGCGGCTATGAAGTTGCGGATCTCATTTGGAATCCGTTGAATTCCGGAGCCATACCCGCTGACGGAATTTACCCCTACCGGATAACCCTGACGGATCAGACAGGTCAAAAGAAGAGCAAGACGGGAAAGTTGTTGTTTAAAAAATGAGGTTGCCCTTTTGGAGCAACCCCTTCAACATGACGGTGTGATCGGAGATCTTGCAGTATATAAATCAAACTATCAATCTTTTGTTGGTATCAATTAATGGTGGGCAATTGGGTATTCAACACCATCTGCGATGGCTAAGACATAGCCGTTTGTATGAATGGAGCCCAACAGCAATAAACCGGTCAAATGAGGCGCAGCCATAGAAGTTCCGTTGACCGAAGAGTAACCTCCACCAATGTTGGTTGAATTGATATCAACACCGGGAGCACAAAAGTCTACAGTTGCTTTTCCGAAATTGGAGAAGGTGGCCAGTTTGTTGTTTTTATCCATGGCGGATACGGTGTAAATATTGTCACCGTTAACCCTTGCAGGTGATGCGGATACCGAGGCTGCACTGTTACCGGCGGCGATGACAAAAATTATTCCCTTCCTGGCAGCCGTCAATACTGCATTGTCAATTTCAGCAGAAGTTCCAACTTCAAAACTGATGTTAACGACATCTCCTGTCTTTGCATTTTAGCCTCCATATTTTAGTCCTTCCAACATTGCAATGTTGGTGCCATTGCCATTCTAGTCCAGAACCCTTACAGATACCAGTTTCGCACCGGCAGCAACTCCTACAATTCCTATTCCATTGCCTTTGATGGCTCCAATGATTCCAGCTACATGGGTACCATGTCCAAATTCATCCATGGGAGAAGAATTTCCTTTTACAAAAGAGATGGAACGTGAGAAGTCAATGTTTAAATCAGGATGGGTCATGTCGATTCCTGAATCGATGATCCAGGCCGTTTTGTCAGAAGCTGTGATACCTCCACCGACACGCGTAACACCCCAGGGTATGATCTCGGCTGTTGCTGGAACAGCTATGTTCGTGGTGCTTGTTGTTGCATTGGCGTTGTTGTCGTTGAGAGATACTATACTATTGTCTTCGCTGCATCCGATCAGCATCAGAATTGAAAGTGCGAAAGCGGCGTTGATGATTTGATTTTTCATGACTGGAATGGTGTTTTACTTCGGTAGTAAATGTATCCCAGTGGGCTCCCGCAGACAGTAGGGAGAAGTGAGTAAAGGACTTCAAATAGGCTGATTCACAGGTAGTAAATTCATTCTATTGGTGTAAGTGTTGACAGAAATTACATGTAGTAGAATTCACTACAAGGAGTACTTGCAGCTGATGTATTAATCAGTAAATGAGGGGAATGATAGTTGTTGAACAGTCTGCTTCAGTATGGTTATTTGGTACCTCGGTTTATCTAAAGTAGGAAATGCCAATTAGTTGGTCAAAATACCCTACATCGTTTTTTCTATCCACTCCTGGAAAAGGTGATGTCATCTGACCCTCGTGAAGCGAATATTTTGCAGCATCCAATCCTTAATGTACCTTTACCAAAACTTTAGATCACTTTAGTCACTTTAGATCACTTTAGTCACTTTAGATCACTAACTTTTTCAGTCTTGCAAAATGAACCTGCGCATCGGTCTCGGTTATGATGTTCATCAATTGGCTCCGGGAGAGGAACTTTGGTTGGGGGGAATTCTTATCCCGCACGACAAGGGAACCATCGCTCATTCTGATGGGGATGTATTGTTGCATGCCATCTGTGATGCACTTTTGGGCGCAGCTGGTTTAAGGGATATTGGTTACCACTTCCCGGATACAGATCCCGCCTTTAAAAATATAGACAGCAAGAAATTGCTCACCTCTGTCTATCAATTGATACATCAAAAAGGGTACAGGCTGGTAAACCTCGATGCGACCATCTCTGCCCAAAAACCCAAATTGAAGGATTGGATACCAGACATGGAAGCTGTTTTGGCAGCACTGCTTGAATGTACGGTAGGGGAGATCAACATCAAGGCCACTACCACCGAGAAGTTGGGATTTGAAGGAAGGGAAGAGGGGATCTCTGTACAGGCGATTGTACTGATTGAAAAAGTTGGGTGAGGTAGGCAGCCTAAATCTATCTTGTTATAAATTAACAAATTATTAACAGATGGAACATGTATATTTGTCAATTTCCGATTAATCTTGTGTAATTTCAAAAGGATAAGTAAGACCAATATTTAAAAAACAATAGTATGAGCAAAACAGCATGGATTGTAATCGGAGCCATTTTACTGGCTCTGTTTTTCGGAATCAGTTGGGGTATTAAAACCGGGAACAACATGGTAACCATGGAGGAAGGGGTATCGGCATCCTGGTCTCAGGTTGAAAATGTCTACCAGCGCAGGGCAGACCTTATTCCAAATCTTGTCAATACGGTAAAAGGCTATGCCGCCCATGAAAGTGAGACTTTAACCGCAGTAGTAGAGGCTAGGGCCAAGGCTACTTCAGTTACCGTCGATCCAACCAAATTAAACGCAGCCTCCATTCAACAATTTCAGGAAGCCCAGGGAGGTCTCTCTTCTGCCTTGGCAAGATTGATGGTTGTGGTTGAAAAGTACCCTGATTTGAAAGCCAATGAGAATTTCCTGAACCTTCAGGCTCAACTGGAAGGGACAGAAAACAGGATTACGGTGGAACGTCAAAAGTTCAACCAATCCGCGCAAGCTTTCAATACTTACATTCGCCTCTTCCCTCAATCCATTGTTGCTTCCATGCGCAACTTTGAGAAAAAGGCCTATTTTGAAGCAGAAAAAGGGGCAAACAAGGCTCCCAAAGTTGAATTTTAACCCACAGCTAATTCCTGAAATTGGATGAGTAAAGCAAGATTTCTCTCCAGAGAGGAGGAGCAACAAGTGATCGCGGCCATCCGTGCTGCGGAACAGGAGACAGGTGGAGAAATTCGTCTCCACATCGAGGCACATTGCAAAGGCAATGTCCTCGATCGTGCCGCATGGCTCTTCAAATCCCTGAAAATGCATGAGACCGAATTGAGGAACGGGGTGTTGATTTACCTCTCTACCGAGGATCGGAAATTTGCTATTATCGGGGATGCGGGAATCAATGCAGTAGTTCCGGCCGGGTTTTGGGATGACGTGAAGGATTTGATGGTGGGTAATTTTACCAAAGGGGAATTGGTCAGTGGTTTCGTTTTTGGCATTGAAAGAGTTGGGGAAAAACTGAAAGAGTTCTTCCCTTGCAAAAAGGATGATACCAATGAGCTCTCTGACGAAATATCATACGGGATATAAACCATGAAGAATTTTTTTTACAGGCTTGTTAAGCCTCAACTGCTTCTCTTTTTAGCTCTTTCTTTGTTGAGTTTTGGAATCAGCGCTCAAGAGGAGTTTCCTGCACGTCCCGAACCCCAAAGGTTGGTGAACGACTTTGCAGGAATTCTCTCTACCCAGCAGACAACTGCTCTTGAGCGGAAGCTGGATGAATTTAACCGGAAAACCTCTACCCAAATCGCTGTTGTTATTGTAAAGGATATTTTTGGTTACGAAAAAGGAGACTACACTTTCAAGTTGGCAGAGAAGTGGGGGATCGGACAAAAAGGGAAAAACAACGGAATCCTGATCATGGTCAAGCCCAAGTCTGACAATGGTGAAACCGGAAAAGTCTTTATTGCAGTAGGATATGGGCTTGAAGGTGCTGTGCCGGATATTACGGCACGTAAAACCATAATTTCCGAGGAAATATTGCCTAATTTCAAGGTCAATGATTATTATACCGGACTCGATCGTGCCACAACAGTACTGATGGCCCTTACAGCCGGTGAGTTTACTGCCGATCAGTACGACAAGCGGGTTGAAAAAAAGTCAGCACTGCCAGGGTTCGGCTTGTTGCTGGTCATCTTTGTGATTTTTATGCTTTTTAACCGGAACCGTGCCCAAACTGTCGGATCTCATGGCAGTGGCGGAAGCCTCCTGGGTTCACTCTGGCTCCTCAGCATGTTGGGTGGCGGCAGAGGCCATGGCGGCGGCTCATGGAACGACTTCTCCGGAGGTGGC
>CAZVTL010000034.1:0-5332 GCA_964630075.1 uncultured Tangfeifania sp. | reverse complement strand
GGCGGCGGCAGCTTCGGCGGCGGAGGTGCCGGTGGCGAATGGTAGAATTGTAGTATATAAGATATAGGTGGAAGCCTGTTTTTTGGCAAGTGGATTTCTGATCTGGCAGCTAAAAAACAGGCTTTTGTATTCTTTTTTAAGGTGCTTTTGCTAAAAATTTAAGGTAATAGAATTCCCCAATTTTTACTGATGGTTGGAATTCTAGTCCATTACCATGGAAGTACCTGTAATTCAAAATAAAATTTGTTAGAAGAGGTCAAAAAGTCATGCTGGACTATGATCTGGCGGCGCTCTACGAGGTTGAAACAAAAGTGTTGAAGCAAGCTGTAAAACGTAACATTGACCGTTTTCCGGCGGATTTTTTGTTTGAGTTGACAATGGCAGAACACAATTCTTTAAGGTCACAGATTGTGACCTTAGAAGAGACAGGAAGAGGGAAACACAGAAAGTATCTCTCTTATGCCTTTACTGAGCAGGGAGTTGCGATGTTATCAGGTGTATTGAAGAGTCCAAAAGCGTTGCAGGTAAATATTATGATTATGAGGGCATTTGTGCTGATAAGACAATATGCTTTGACCAACAAGGAGCTGACAATTAAGTTGCAAGAACTTGAAGTTAAATACAACAAACAATTTAAAGACATTTGCGATGCGATCAATTTTCTGTTGCAAAAGGATAAACTTAATTCAGATCAAAATCAACGAAAACGGATCGGATACAAGCCATAAAAAAAGCCCCAATCAGGAGCTTTTTTTATAAGATAGTGAGTTTATTAATTCTCTTCAGCCTGTGGGGTGGCAATATCTTTGTCGACCAATATTCTACCGCAATATTCGCAAACAATGATCTTCTTGCGGGAGGCGATATCCAACTGGCGTTGTGGCGGGATCTTGTTAAAACAGCCACCACAGGCATCACGTTGTACCGTTACCACGGAAAGTCCGTTGCGGGCATTCTTCCTGATCTTGTTGAAAGCGGTAACCAAACGCTCTTCGATCATGATGGAGATCTTGGCGGTCTTGGCTTTGAGCAGTTCTTCTTCCACAGCTGTTTCTGCTGTAATCTCTTCCAGCTCTTTTTTCTTGCGAACCAGGTCATCCTCCCGCTCCTTCAGCAACAGGTTAGAAGCATCGAGTAATTCCCCTTTGCTCTTGACATCAATGGAATATTCTTTGATCCTTTTTTCAGCCAATTCAATTTCAAGCGTCTGGAACTCCATCTCTTTTGAAATAGCATCGAATTCACGGTTGTTGCGTACATTCTATTGCTGGGCTTTGTAATGATCGATCTTGGCCTTGGAATCCTTGATCTCAATTTTTTTGTTGGCCACTGCGGTATTGAGGTTTTTGATCTCGTCCTGCAGGTTGGAGAGCCTGGTCTTTAAACCTACGATCTCATCCTCCAGGTCCTGAACCTCCAGGGGTAACTCACCACGCAGGGTGTTGATTTTATCGATTTCTGAAACAACAGTTTGTAGTTCATAGAGCATTTTCAATTTTTCCTGAACTGAAACCTCTTTGCCTTCGGTTGTTTTGTTAATTTCTAACGACATATCCAGAATATTATTATTTTATTTTGACCTCAAAAGTAAGAAACCGGGTTGGTTTTTACATCCGATAAACGGAGTGCAAATGTAGGGAATTTTTTTAAAACTATCTCTTTTAAAACCTCTTTCGTAAATTGTTCGCTCTCATAATGTCCAATATCTGCCAGTACGATCCTTTTGTCGGCCTCAAAAAAGTCGTGGTACTTGAAATCAGCTGATAGAAAGAGTTCTGCACCCGCTGAAATGGCCTTGCCGGTGAGAAAGCTCCCGGAACCGCCACACAAGGCAATTTTACTGATCTTCCTGTTCAGAAGCGGGGTGTGCCGGATCACCTGGCAGCCAAAAATCTCCTTGATCCTGTCCAGCAACACCAGCTCATCGCAAGCGACTGGCAAGGAACCAATCATACCGGCACCCACTGTCGGAAAATCGTTTTCAAGGGACAGCAGGTCATAGGCAACCTCCTCATAGGGATGGGAAACCATGAGTGCTTCAACCACGGTGGAGGAAAGGTGTCGTGGCAAGATGACCTCCAGCCTTACCTCAGGCTCAGTGTGCTGTTTGCCCTTCGACCCGACATAGGGTGTACTCAGCGCATTTCCGCGAAAGGTCCCGAAACCGGGCGCACTGAAGCTGCATTGGTCATAGTTTCCAATCGTGCCGGCACCTGCCGAAAACAGGGCACTCCTTACCATTTCAAGGTGATGCTGCGGAACGTAGGTTGCCAGTTTAAGTAACTGATTCTTTGCGGGTGAGAGAATTCTGCAATTTTCCAGCCCTATTTTTTCGCAGATTTTGGAGTTGACGCCTCCGGTTATACTGTCCAGGTTGGTATGAACAGCATAGATGGCCAGGTCATTTTTGATCGCCTGGATCAGACAGCGCTCCACCTCATTGTTCCCTGTGATGCGTTTGATCGCTTTGAATATCAGCGGATGATGGCAGATGATAAGTTTGCAGCCAAACTTGATTGCCTCCTGAACTACCGCTTCTGTGACATCCAGGGTGATCAGCGCAGCATCAATCTCCCAGTTTTTGTCCCCGGTCACAAGTCCTGCATTGTCATAGGATTCCTGGAAAGGGAGCGGAGCAATATTTTCAATATGCTGGATAAGGTCTTTGAGGAGCATCAATCGTTATTTATTGTTCTTCGTTGCCATTATCTATGACCTTTAAAGTCACAGTTTCCTCTTCTCTTTTCCTAGAGGGTCTCCTTGATTTCGACCAGGTACTGCCTGATCTCCTGAAGCTTTTGGACGATCTCATAGTTGTGTTCAACTTCGTCCTTGTTCTCCTTGATTTTGGCCTTTGCCCCCTTCAGGGTCAATCCGCGCTCCTTGACCAGGTGATTGATCAGGGCAAGGTGGTTGATGTCCTCCTGGGTGTAAAAAAGATTCCCCTTCTTGTTTTTAAATGGCTTGATCGTATCGAATTCCTTTTCCCAGAATCGCAAGGCAGAGGGAGCAAGATTGAACTTTTCGGCTACTTCACTGATCGAAAAGTAGAGTTTTTCAGATTTAGGTGCTTTGAATCCCACGGTGTTCAATTTTAAGTTTAATCAAAACTTTGCCCTGTATTGGAGGAGATGGAGATCATCTTCTCATATTCCATCGGATTAAGATCCTGGAAGTAATAATTTTGCGGATTTACCTTCTGACCGTTTTTCATTACCTCATAGTGCAGGTGAGGTGCTGTAGATGCACCTGAACTTCCCACAAAACCAATTACATCTCCCCTGTTGACAGATTGGCCAACCTTGACATTGAGCCTTGAAAGATGACCATACAAGGTTTCGTAACCATAGCCATGATCCACCACAATGGTATTCCCATATCCGGCATTCCGGCCAACCTCCTTGACAATTCCGTTTCCGGTAACAAATACATCGGTACCAACCGGAGCTGTAAAATCCATCCCATAATGGAACCTTGGAATGCGGTAGATTGGATGCATCCGCATACCCCAGCCAGATGCCGTACGCTTAAGATCCCTGTTCGAAACCGGCATCACAGAAGGAATGCTGGCCAACATTTTCTCTTTACCAAGGGCCATCTTGATTACCTCATCGTACGATTTGGATTGTACGTATACCTGCTTGGAGAGCACATCCAATTTTTTGGCCACCGATATGATCAGTTCGGAATTGTCCATGCTTTCCAATTTGGTGTATCTGTTGGTCCCGCCAAATCCCGCCATCCTGACAGAGGAAGGTATCGGATTCGCCTCGAAAATCACCCGGTAAATATTGTCGTCACGCATCTGGATATCTTCCAGAGCTGCTGAAATCTTCTCAATGTCCTTGTTCATCAGATTGTACTGCGACAACAACTGCTCATTCTCCCTTTTTAACTGTTTTGTGACCGGAGTCTCAAAAAATTGGAGGAAAATAAAAAAGAAGATAATCCCGGATACAATGCCTGTTGACAAATAGCCAAGTGCCTTTTTGACAAGGGAACGAACATTGCGCTCGATCTTGTCAAAGCTTAAAGTATCCGGATTAAATCTGTAATTAATACCCATTTAAAACAATTTATTTTGAAGCGAGGTAGGCCAAAATTAACGAAATAATCTAATTTTGCAACGATTTTGACCCCTCCCAATGAATTTAACCTGGGCAAAATTAGTTTATTTAAGGGCAAATGGTCGATTTGGATAGGATGTCACTTGCCATTTAATTCTTTTTAACACAATTCAATGATGGATTCGAAACAGATACGTGAAGCATTTTTGGACTTTTTTGCCTCCAAAGCGCACCAGATTGTTCCCTCTGCCCCCATGGTGGTAAAGAACGATCCAACCCTCATGTTTACAAACGCGGGGATGAACCAGTTCAAAGATATCTTTCTCGGCAACGCCCCAGTAAAGAGTCCAAGGATCGCTGATACCCAAAAGTGTCTGCGCGTATCGGGTAAACACAACGACCTCGAAGAGGTCGGACACGATACCTACCATCATACCATGTTCGAAATGCTTGGGAACTGGTCTTTTGGCGATTATTTCAAGGAGGAAGCCATCGACTGGGCCTGGGAATTGCTGGTGGGCCGGTTCAATATCCCGGTAGACAGGCTTTATGCGACTGTTTTTGAGGGGGATGCGAAAGATGGTGTAGCGATGGATGCCGAAGCATTGGCACTCTGGAAAAAATACCTTCCGGAGGACCAAATCCTCTTCGGTAACAAAAAGGATAATTTCTGGGAGATGGGAGACAGTGGTCCCTGTGGCCCCTGCTCTGAGATTCATGTGGATATCCGCAGCGACGAAGAGCGTTCCAAAATTAGTGGAAGGGAAATGGTCAATCAGAGCCATCCTCAGGTAATAGAGATCTGGAACCTTGTTTTTATCCAGTTCAACCGGAAGGCTAGCGGACAGTTGGAGGAGCTGCCTGCCAAACACGTAGATACGGGTATGGGCTTCGAGCGCCTGTGCATGGTACTTCAACAAAAGCAATCCAACTACGATACCGACGTTTTTCAACCTGTAATTACAGAGCTAGGATACCTCGCCGGAAAGAAATATGGTGAAAATGAGAAGTCTGATATTGCCATGCGGGTAATTGCCGACCACATTCGTGCCATTGCCTTCGCCATTACAGATGGTCAGTTGCCTTCAAACAATAAGGCCGGCTATGTCATCCGCCGGATCCTTCGACGGGCGGTTCGTTACGGCTATACTTTCCTTGGTTTCAGGAAGCCTTTCATGCATCAGCTGATCAAGGTGCTGGCAGCGCAGATAACTGCCCTCTCCACTTCCGGTAGGGTGGCATTCGAGGCAGGCCTGACTGTTGTA
>CAZVTL010000033.1:0-22600 GCA_964630075.1 uncultured Tangfeifania sp. | reverse complement strand
TCCCCAGATATTCATTTTCGGTTGGTGTGAATATTGTCTCATGGGGATTTCATTTTTTGTTTTTATTAAGTGCCTAAAGTGAACTAGAGTGTCTAAAGTACTTGGTTGGGCTTGATTTGTATTATACGTAAGTAGTCCAATATTTTTGTCACTTATTTTACAAGCTCCAAAAAGCTTTTCTCCATGGATGATTCCTGCTCGTGCAGGGTCAGAAGCGTTAAATTACTTTTCACAGCCAGTTTAAAGATTTCAGGTCTTAGATCCACCTCGGTGGTGTGTAGGCTGAATTTATAATCACCGGTTTGTTCCTTTTTTAGAATTCCCGAAAGGGAATCAAAAAATGTGATAGGGACTACCTCTTTGAATTCAATCTCTATTCTCCTGGTTTTACTTGGGGTAATCTTTTTAATAATGTCAGGAGTCTCTATTGCGACGACCCTCCCCTGGTTGAGAATCAGGACCCGATCGCAAATGGCTTCAACCTCCTGCATGATGTGGGTAGAAAGCAGCACTGTCTTGTTGCTGCTGATGTTCCTGATCAGGTGCCTGATTTCGACCAATTGGCCGGGATCCAGGCCCGAAGTAGGCTCGTCCAGGATGAGTAAAGCCGGGTCATGAAGCAATGCTTGTGCCAATCCTACCCGTTGGCGGTAACCTTTCGACAGGACTCCGATTTTTTTGGTTGCTTCATTGCCTAAGCCGGTCATTTCAATGGTCTCTTCTATCCTTAAATTCCGTTTTGGAATTTTATAGATTCCTGCCATCAACCGGAGGTACTCCCGAACATACAGATCGGGATAGAGCGGGTTATTTTCAGGTAGATATCCAATTAGTCTTTTGATTGACAGATTGTCGGGATCAACTTTATGATCATTAATTTTTACCATCCCGGAGGTTGGGAGGAGGTATCCAGTGATGATTTTTAAGAGGGTAGACTTACCTGCACCATTTGGACCCAAAATTCCCAATACACTACCCGAATCGACTGAAAAGGAGATATTGTTCAAAGCTTGTTGGTTTCCATAGATTTTGGAAACATCTTCAACTATTACTGACATGAAGCTGAAATTTTGGATCAAATTTATTCAAAATAAAAGGATAAATTTGTCTTGTTTTTGGGAAAGATTTGAATGGCACAATGAATCAGAATTTTAATTACATCTCAAATTTGTTGCAGTACAAGCGCCAGGAGACCTCCTTGGTCACCCTGGGGCCACTTCGTATGGGATCAGGAGAGCCCATCCTGGTACAGTCGATGACAGATACTGACACAAATGACACTGAAAGTACAGTAAATCAAATTATTAGAATTGTAGATGCTGGTGCCGACCTTGTTCGCGTGACGGTACAGGGAATCAGGGAAGCAGAGAATCTGAAGAATATCAGGAGTGAGTTGGACCGCAGGGGTTACCCCCAACCTTTGTGTGCAGATATCCATTTTAACCCATCTGCGGCTGATATTGCCGTTCGAAACGTTTGCAAGGTCAGAATTAATCCTGGTAATTTTTATGACAAACGTGCTGTCTTTGTAAAATTGAATTATACGGATGAGGATTACCGCTTGGAGTTGAAGAAGATTGAAGAGCGCTTTGTCCCATTTATCCGTTCTTGTAAGGAGCGGGGAGTTGCACTAAGAATTGGTGCAAATCAGGGCTCTCTGTCCGACAGGATCATGAGCAGATATGGTGATACGCCGGCTGGTATCGTTGAATCGGTGATGGAGTTCCTGAGGATTTGTAAAGCTGAAGAGTACTTCAATGTTGTGGTCTCCATCAAATCCAGCAATACAAGGTTGATGGTCTATACGGTAAGGCTAATGAACTACCGGATGCGGCAGGAGGATATGAACCTGCCTTTTCACATCGGTGTAACCGAAGCCGGTGAAGGTGAGGATGGCCGGATAAAGTCGGCGGTGGGATCCGGCGCACTCTTTGCGGATGGAATAGGTGATACTGTAAGGGTTTCACTAACCGAAGATCCGGCAGATGAAATTCCGTTTGCAAAAAAACTGGTTGCAGTTTTCAATGACCGTGAGAGCCACGCTCCAATTACAGCTCCATTGGTTGCACAAACCAACCCATTTGAATACGAAAGGCGGTCCAATCGACCTGTCAATGATATTGGAGGTAAAAACCCGGTGGTGGTGATCGCCAATCTCAACAACTATAGGCTGGAAGAGATCATGACGATCAGTTCAGGTACTGAACCCGACTATTTTTACGATGGGAAACAGATTCTGGATCGATCGGGTAAGGAATATCCCATTTTGTCGCTGGAGGATTATCTTTACAATGATTTATATACCAGTCAGATGAGATTTGTGCGCGTCAACAAGACTGAATATGACCGTTTCAAGGTAAAAAATCCGGAAACCATCGAGAAGCTGAAGAGGGAGCGCAAAATGGTCCTGATTATGGAGAGCAACAATCTGAATAGTTTGGCAGAGATGCGTGCTTTTTTTATGGAGCTGGATGCGCACATCTGTAAGATTCCGGTTATTTTGCACAGGTCCTACAAAAAAAACAGTTACGAAGATTTGCTCTTGGCAGCCTGTACAGATCTGGGAGGTCTCTTTATTGATGGTTACGGAGATGGGATCCTGCTTTCGAATGAAGGAAACATTGGTTACAACGAGCTGAAGAATTTATCCTTTGGAATTCTTCAGGCAAGCCGCATGCGCGTTACCAAAACTGAATTTATCTCCTGCCCGGGATGTGGCAGAACCCTTTTCGACCTGAGGGAGACTGTTGCCGAGATTAAAAGGAATTTTAGTCACCTTAAAAATCTTAAGATTGGTGTAATGGGTTGTGTGGTAAATGGGCCAGGTGAGATGGGCGATGTCGACTATGGATATGTGGGAGCAGGCAAAGGAACCATCAACCTCTACAAAGGTCAGAAATTGATACAACGGCATGTCTCTGCCGATCGTGCGGTCGAGGAGCTTAAGAAACTAATCAAGGAGAGCGGAGAGTGGAAGGAACCGCGGAAAAAAGACTAGGGGACTGTTGGACTGAGAGACCTGGAGAAAAAGGGAGTAGGAGAAAAGGGGGCTACTTCGTTTTAGCATGTGATTTAAGCCAGATAACCGGGGAGTGTTTCCAGTAGTGTCCCGGGTTCAATGTGCAGCACCTGCATCCCAAGATAAGCCGCCGCATCCGTGTTTGGTTTAAGGTCATCCACAAACAGGGTCTTACGGGGATCGAGCCGGGCATCCTCAAGTACCACCTGAAATGCCTCCGGATTTGGTTTCCTGTACCCAATTTCATTTGAATAATAGCATTTTTCAAACAACTGGTGCAGGGGATATCCATGGGCCTGTTCAAATATAGAGCAAAATCTTTGAACATGCACTTCATTGGTATTGCTTAGCAGGTAGATCTTGTACTTCGATCTCAATTTGACCAGGTATTCGGCTGTCCCGACAGGAAAATCCACCAACATGGCATTCCAGGCCTGATCAATTTCTGCATCTGTTGGATTGCCGGGAAGAATCTTCCTGATATTCCTCCTGAATTGGTCTGGAGAATCCAATCCTGTTTCAAGATTCTTAAAGATTGGATCACCACTCTGGGTGATTCCTTTCCAATCCTCTTCCTTCCAGCCAAGTTTTACAAAAGCTGCATGGGTCTTGTCCATGTCCAGTGTAAGGAGAACCCCTCCAAGGTCAAATATGATATTTTCCAGCATAAAAAGTGACTAAAGTGAACTAGAGTGAACTATAGTGACTAGAGTTATTTCATGCGTTCGCGCAGGAAGATTTCTTCCTCTGGCGACCAGTATTTGCAATCGAGTTGAATAAAAACAGAGGAATAGGGGATAATTTCTTCCGTCTTCAGTACAACCACCTTAAACAATTTGGATGCCTGATCTAACTTCACAAAAACAGTATCGTGCAGCATCGTCAGTGGTTGAATCCCATTCAGGGTTTTCAGCAACTCTTTTTTGTAATTTTCGATGTAAGGAACCTGCTGAGGGGTGATATAGGCGAGCTCCCTGTCGGTATAGATAATGGGTTTTACATGCAGGGACCTGTCGATCTTTTGCAGGGTAAAGGCCAATACCTCCTGCAGGGACTCATTGGTGTTGATGACCTTAATACCCGCCGCCGTTTGGGCAGGAAATGCTTTATCTACCACCAGAATCCAGTTTCTGTGACCCAGGAGTGGAAGTTCTGCGTTCAATTGTTCCTTCCACCCTGCATCGATGGGAGTTGACTTTCCGGGTAGGAAAAATTCGCAGGAACTTAACAGCAGCAGCAAAAGCAATGCAATGGGGCTATTCTTTCTCATATTCTCAATTTATCGAAACAAGTGTAAATGGTTCAAACAATCCATAATCCAACAAATAATATTGTTCCAGGGCAGGGAGCGCTGTTGGTGCAACATCCCAATCGCCGGGTCCTATGATCCATCTACCTGCACTGGTCTTGTAGAAGAAGCCAAAACAGTTTTTCAAACTTCCGATTACCTCGATGGATATCCTGTTTTCTCCCGCCTTAAGGGTGGAAGGAAGCTCAAAATCGTAAGGAGGGGTGGTGACAAGACCAATTTTTGTTCCATTCAGGTAGACCGCAGCCATGGTGCCATTCCAACGATTAAGCTTAATTTTGTAAGCGGTTCCAGATTTAAGCGTTTTGAAAGTTTGGGTATACATAACCTGTTGTGAATAGAATGGAAAGCCTTGTGCTTTCCACGATCCCAGACTGTTTAAAGAACCATTCGTCAGTTCAAATCCTTGTTTCAAGGAACTCAGTTTGAAGTTTCCGACCAGGTATGCAGGCATTATTTCGGCATGAACAGACATCCTTCCGGCTTTTAAGGTAAGGGTATTCTCTCCTTTCAGAATTTTGTCCCCTACCGGGAAGCGGTAGAATTCACGGTCGATCCACCATCTGTCAGATTTTGCCAGTTTGTTGCCGTTGAGGTAAAGATCCCAAATTTCGGGACGTTCTATCACCACATCTACTGTGGCAAGTGCTTTCATATCTGCCGCTGATGCAACCTTAAAATGGTAAGTGACTTCGAAACCTGAACCGGTCTTGAAGGTGTCGAGTGCAAGGTAGTCCTGTTTGTATTGAATTTTATGTTGCCATGGATTTCCCATTTTAAAGCCACTGCTATCGTATAGTTGTCTCATGGCTTTCATGAAATAGATCTCTTTAAGGTTGAGTTTAGGGGCTTTCAGGTCCACAAAATCCATCACCAGGACATTGTCGGCCAACTGCTTAACTTCAATTGGAGCAACTTCATTCACCACACTTTCTGTGGAACCATTGTTTCCTGGGATGGTTCCAGGTGTAGCAACCAGGGAAGTAGCTGACAGGGCAGCGGCATTGGTGCTGGTTAAAAAATAGAGCGCACTCCCGATGGGTTCAAGTTCCAGGTCAAAATTGATTTGGCCATTCTCCGCCTTGACCGGAACAATGGAAGATGTTCCATTTTCAAGATCCATTTTAATCAGGCTTTTGCCATTTCCAGTGATGCTGGCTGAAGCGACCCTTGCAGTATCAGAATTGACAAAAAATAGTAGTTCTCCGTCTTTGAGGATCCTTCGCTGGTGGTATAGTTCGCCTGTCAGTGGCAATGATTCAGTGATGTTAAAATCTGGATCTGAAAGAGCTGATTTGGCAGCATCATCACCAGGCGTTTTGGCAAATGCCCACTGTTTTTTGAAGGCACTCATCAATTCATTGTTCAGATTACTCTCAATTCCGTCAAGTCTTGGGATATTTTTGGTAAAGGAGAGCACTCTTCCACCTTCTAAAAGGTAATCTTTCAGAAGTTTATAGGTAACCTGATCCAGATTTTCCATGGTGGAAGGAATAACCACCAGGCCATAATCTCGGTTCCCAACGACCATTTTGCCATTTTTTACAGATCCAATGGTACGCATGACCAGCTCTGAACCAAGGTCATATTCGTAATGCGCCCTTTCGAGTTGGAATACAAAACGTTTGAAATTATTTTGAATGGTATCGATGAAGGAATTTTTTACCACCCGGGAGAAATAACTCCAGGCCGTGGTATTGGGTTGAAGTACCAGGATCTTGTTGATTTGTTCGCCAGCCGACATGGCCATTGAAATACGACCAATGTAATCGCCCATTGGCTTGTAATTTTCCCACCAGGGTTCGTGGTAGGAAAAACTTGGCGGATAGTCAAATTTCCGGACTCCTTTGATCGTGAAATAGGAGAGGTGCTGGTTGACAAAATTGACCCCCAGAACTCCCTGCCAATCAACCAATCGCTTGAAGTTGGCAAAATTGATCTCCCAGCCTGCACCTCCATAAGTTTCGCTCAGCATCCTGTTGCTTCCACCCTGGTTGGAAGCACTGTGCATCTCCCGAATGGCCCTAGTGTTGCCGAACTGTCCACCCAGCCCTCCGGGTGTATAGGTATTTCCAAGCATGTCAACCCCGGGCTGCTGGTGGTAGATGTAAAAGGCCGATTCGTCTGAACCATCTGTAGGTCTAGGCCAGCCATGTTCCCAGTAGTGGCCTGTCCAGAGCAGGTTGTTCTCTTCGCAATATTTGTTCCAGGGTTTGGCCCAGCGGTCGATAAACATTTCAAGAAGGGTTGTGTAGTAATCGTGCCTTACTTTTTTCCAGTTGCCTGTCTCGTCCACCAGGGAGGGAAGGTTGGTACGAAGGTCGTATCCCCATCGTTTTTGAAATTCTGCAAATAGATCGGGTGTCCAGCGGTAGGAGGTTCTGCTCCCTAGGGCTGCCTCAAGGTTGGGCTCATCGGTGAAGATTCCCGGCAAAGTATTCCCGAAGTCGGCTTTGTTGTACTTTTCATATCCTTTCATGGTAATTTCCATGAATTTCTCTGTCACTCCCTTGTAGAGCAGGTCAACATAAGGGAAGTTTCCCATCCAGTATCCCTTTTTGGCATAGGTCTTCGTGAAGAGATAGAATTTTCCTGCCTTAACTTGTTCCTCATTCAGTGTCCCAGTTATCTCTTTGAATTGATCGTTCTCCAGTTTAAGTACTACCTCATAGCGGGTGGTATCTGTTTTTAGGGTATCCTGAACCTGACAACTCAGTCCAGAGCCATGCGAATAGGAATCCGGCATCTGTGCCGGCACATGCCCCCCGGCAAACCCGCTGGGATAGCTGTTTTCATCGTAAATCCAGACTTTCATTCCCAGCTCCTTCCCCTTTTGAACGGTGTAGTCAAAAAGGTGGTGCCAATCTTCCGAGATGTATTCGGTGATCAGACCCGGACGCGGGTGAACAAAAATGCCTCCAAGACCACCCTCCTTGAATTTTTTTAGGTGGAAATCGATTCCCTCTTCGGTGATTTTGTCGTTCCAGTCCCAAAGCGGTGCGCTGCGGAATTCGGCGGGTGGATCCTCCATTTTGCCTTGCAGTGAGGCAAAGTCATTGATCGGGCTGATCTCTTTTTTTTGCTCCCTGGTGCAACCGAAGAGAAGAAATAAGGCCATTGTGAGTGACAGCCATATGCCTTTTGGAAGTTTGTCTTTAGTCATGGCAATAGTTATTTGGAATTGGATTCTTCTGTAAGAATGGAAACCGGGCCAATCAATCCCGACCTTAACAAAGGTGCATCTTTTTTGTAGAAGTTGTAGGTTGCAAAGGTAGTTCTTGCGGATTTGCGCGGTTGGTTCTGCAACAACCATTCTGGCCATTTTCGGTCGGCAATGCCATCTGAGGGTATTTTTTCATCCCCGATCAATCGATTGGGCCACAAATTTACAACTTTGATCTGCAACAGGTTGTCTCCTTCCTTGACCGCTTTCGAGATATCCAGACTCCATGGAGCCGTCCAGAGGGTTCCGAGATTTTGGCCATTCAGTGTGACCTCTGCCAGGTTGTAAACCTCTCCAAGATGGATCCAGCGTCGAGAATCTGGAGAAAGCTGTGACTTGCTGAGTTTAAAGCTTTTTTGGTAGATTACACTCCCCGAGTAATATTTGATCCCCTCTTCCGGTCGCTTGGTCCAATCTTCAAGTCGGTCGAAGACCATCACTCCAGGTCCTCCAAATACGGGATCGAAAGTTAATTTCCAGGTGCCATCCAGCATCGCAATAGATTTCTTACCAGGAAAGTTCTTCAAATTTGATTTTGAAGGGGCAGCTGGTTGCTTTTCTGGATTGAATACGACAAAGAAACTCTGGTTTGCTTCGAACTGAAGCGGGATAGCGGTAATATTTCCTTTCCTGGTATAGGTGCCCAGACCCATGGTCTCTCCGGTCAGAGGGTTCCAAAGTTCTGGAGTACCCTGGGCTACCCTGAAAAGACATTCAGCCTGACAAAACTGGTTGGTGCGGTTGGACACAAAGTAGACTTCACTATCTTCGAGGGTACGATGCGCATACCTGACCGGGCCATCCGAACTGAAATCTTCGGCTACATTTAATTGTTTCAGTATTCGAGCAGTAACTTCATAGGGTTGGTAGGGTCTGGTAGAATCCACTGCCTTGAAATCGCCACCCCCAAATATTTTGCCCAAACCATGGGCGATGATCTCCTGCTTTCCCGGTAGGGAAAAGGTTTTCCACATTTTTTGAGCTGTAGCGGTTACTTGTTGGTCGCATACGGGGTGATTGACCAGACTAGGGGATTTTTTTGGCGGAATTCCGGTCACCATGGCTCCTGCTTTGACAAGGGATTCAATTTTGTCCAACAATTCAGGGGTCATGGTTTCAATGCTGGGCAATACCAGCAGGCTGTAACTACCTCCCTCCGTAAATTCGATCTTGTGATTCTTGACAGTTGCCTTTAATAGCATTCCTGGTGAGCAACCGTCAAAATTGTATCCCCTGCGATCCGGGATGGTATCGTTGCCCACCATGGCAGAGAGCGGAGGTCTGAACACATGCGGGGCCCCTTCTGGCGTAAGATAGAGTATGTCTGCCACACTTCTACCTTGCTGCAAAAGAAAGGAACAGCGGGCGATATAGGTGTGGTACGCATTGGACATCGGCCACCAGGTCTGGTTGCGGTCCCAGTGCACACCATAGGGACCCATTGTCATCCCAGGTTTCAACTTTTCGTCGAGCGGTTGGTGGGCAAAGGTGTGGTAGAAAAACTTGTTGATCCCGGTAGCAAAAGCCCAGTCCCCCTGGTCTTTGATGGCACCAGGATAGAGTTTCCACCCCTCTGACTTTTCGGATGTAAAGGCCTCTGCCTGGACAACAGGTTTTCCCAGTACATGGGCAATCGAGGTTGCTTCGATACAGCTGAAGGAGGTATTGAAACCATAGTTTTTGCTCCAGAATTCGCACATGGGAACATCTGCCGTGGCACCAAGTTCGAGGTCGGCTGTTGGATTCATATCGTAGGGTTCGACCGATAGTCTCAGACCACTCCTGCGGCCGAGGGCTTTAAAATGGAGGGCATGGTTCTCAATGACAAGCTCTTGTGCCGTGAGACGCATATCCCACAAAAAACGTTCGCTGACTTCACGTGAACCTACAATCGTACCGGCATAGACCGGCAGATAAGGAAGCAAATCATAGTGGCGGCGTTGTTGAAATTCCCTGCGAAAATTCCCTGTCCAGTTTTGTGCACCCATCTCCCAGCTATCGAGGTGAATCATCTTCCACCCACCGGCCGATTTTGAATGGACAGTCCCCGTTTTTTGGAGCAACTTGCCCAAAAAAGTCTCATAATGCTGGTTGAAGGCGGTCGTATCCATCTTGTCACACTCGAAACCAAGACCGGGTTCCGGAGCTGGGCGGGTAACGGCTCCGTTGTTGCGAAGTCCCATGCGGCGAATGGTCCAGTTTCCGGGAGGAACCTCCCAGGTCAGGGTTCCGTCGGCCTGGAGATATCGACTGATATCCTGAACTTGCTCCTTTGGAACAGAGGTCCCGGGAAGTGTTTCAGGATAGACCAAAGGCGTTGGAAGAAAAGGTTTTACCCCTTTGGCGGAAGAGTATGGCGCCCGGTAAATGAGTGCTTTTTCGTCAATATCGGGAATTTGGCCATTTTTTGAAGGTGTTGGCCAGGCCAGCACAACCACATCCTTGTAATATTTTTCCCACTTTTCGCGGAGTGACTCTGTCAAGGCACCATAACCAAAATAGGGCTTTTTGGGTCTGGGTACTGCAAGTTTCCCCTTGAAGCTTAAAGGGCCTGCGACCAGCGTATCGGCAGCAACCAGGTGCTGCATGGATTGGTCTGGCTCTACCCAGGGACCTCCGCTACCGGCCCAACCCGGTCCTGAACCCATTGTAATTGAAATACCTAACCTTTCGGCTTCACTGACTGCGTGTTTGAAAAGATCCTGCCACTCCTCGCTTAAAAATGTCACAGGGCCGCGTGGAATTCCAACATTGACTTCCAGAAAGATTAAACTGCCAATGCCCGCTTTTTTCATGGATTCAAGGTCTTTCGTCATTCCATCCCTTGAGAGGTTTCCATCCATAAAATACCAATAAACACCAGGTTTTGCTGAATCTGGCGGAGTGACAAATCCCTGGCGGAGCGTTTGCCGGGAGATCAATTTGCTGGCTTGTGGTTTTGGATTAGCAATAACACCTGCAATAACAAACAGACAAGTAAGGAGCAAAGCTACATGTTTAATTGGCGTATGTTTTGTCATTTGATCAGGTTTTTGGTGGTTGTTTTTTTAATTATTATGTGGGTGCTGCATGGGCTTCAGGGTGATTTTCAACCATAAAAAACCTGTCATCCCCGAAACTATGGAGCCGGCGATGACCGCTATTTTGGCGATTTTTATCAGGTCGGGGTCACCAAATGCCAGCAGTGTGATAAAAATGGACATGGTAAATCCAATCCCTCCGAGAAAACCAACACCGAATATATGCTTCATTTTGATGTTTCCCGGCAAATCGCAAATTCCCAGTTTTATGGATAGGAATGAAAATGCAAGAATGCCAACAGGTTTTCCTAAAAATAGTCCCAAAATGATACCAATGGAGAGTGGCTGAGCGAGTGTTGACCAGCTGTTGTCAAAAATTAGTGCAGTGTTGGCCAATGCGAACACGGGTAAAATCAAAAAGGAGACAGGTTTGTGCAGGATATGCAGCAACCTGGCAGAAGGGGTGGTTTTTTTACCATCCCTGAAGGGTATCGCAAAAGCCAGCAGGACGCCCGTGATGGTAGCATGCACGCCAGAATTTAGCATGCAGTACCACATAATTACTCCCCCAATAAGATAAGGAGTAAGTGCTAGAATCTTTAGTTTGTTTAAAGTGATCAATACCAAAAAAATCCCCAGGGCTGCCAGAAGATAGGGTACAGAAATGGAGGAGGTATAGAAAACAGCGATCACCAGAATTGCCCCAAGGTCGTCAATCACAGCCAGTGCCGTTAAAAATATTTTCAGTGAAAGGGGGATTCTTTTGCCCAACAGTGACAAGATCCCAATTGCAAAAGCAATGTCTGTGGCCATTGGAATCCCTGCACCCGCCTGGGTCGATGTCCCAAAATTCAATATTAGGAAAATAGATGCAGGAACTATCATTCCGCCAAGAGCCGCAAAAATTGGCAAGGATGCTTTTTTGAGATGGGATAGTTCTCCCTGGTAGATCTCCCTTTCCAGCTCCAGTCCGATGTACAGGAAGAAGATGGCCATCAGTCCATCGTTGATCCAGTGAACCAGGTCGTGCCCTCCCAATTGGGTATCCCAAAAACCCAGGTAAGCACTCTGGAAACCTGAATTGGCAATTCCCATCGAGATGATAGTCACAACGAGCAGAACGATTCCGCCCGATTTCTCACTTTCAAAAAATTCCTTGAATTTGCTTCTCATGGGTAACTTTCTTATTTCTTATCATTGGAGAAGGAGTATGGCAAATCCTCCTCCCTGGTGCCTCTCGTTTTGTTGGGAGTTGCACCCATTTTGAAACCAAGGGTAGCTCCTTTCATCAATTCGTTATGGCTCAACCAGTTTTTGCCATAGGGTTTTCCGTTTAGGGTCATTTCCTGAATGTACTTGTTCTCCGGGGAGTTTTCCGGAGCTTCGATGACAATTTTATTTCCATTTTCAAGTGTCAAAGTAATCTTGTTGAAGAGCGGTGCCCCCAGCACATACTGGTCAGTTCCCGGACAGACATCGTAGAACCCCAACGCACTGAAGATGTACCAGGCGGATGTTTGTCCGTTGTCTTCATCTCCGCAATAACCGTCGGGCGTCGGACTGTACATGCGGTTCATGGTCTCCCTTACCCAGTATTGGGTCTTCCAGGGGACACCCGCATAGTTGTAAAGATAGATCATGTGCTGGATGGGTTGATTGCCATGGGCATAATTCCCCATGTTGACAATCTGCATCTCGCGGATTTCATGAATTACCTGACCATAATAGGAGGCATCAAAGACAGGTGGCACTACAAAAACGGAGTCAAGCATCTTTGCAAATTCCTTTTTCCCGCCCATCAGGTCGGCCAATCCTTGTACATCATGGAATACGGACCAGGTGTAGTGCCAGCTGTTACCTTCTGTAAAGGCATCGCCCCACTTGAAGGGGTTGAAAGGTTTCTGAAAGGTTCCATCTTCATTTTTGCCCCTCATCAGTTTGGTCTCCTTGTCGAAAAGATTCCGGTAGTTCTGACACCTTTTGGCATAAAGATCGATCTCAGACTGTGGTTTTTTCAATGCTTTCGCCAGTTGCAGGATGGTCCAGTCGGCATAGGCATATTCGAGGGTACGTGCTGCACTCTCATTGATCTTTACATCGTAGGGAACATATCCCAGTCGGTTGTAGTAATCTGCTCCCGCCCTGCCAACCGAGGTTAACGGACCTGCATGTTCACTGTTTTTCACTACAGCTTCATACAACTTGTTGATATCGTATCCGCGGGCCCCTTTGAGGTAAGCATCGGCGATGATCGATGCTGAATTGGACCCAATCATGCAATTTCGGTGTCCGGGACTTGCCCATTCAGGCAGCCAGCCGCTTTCGTTGAAAGTGTTCACCATGCCCTCCTGAATTTGAGCATTCAAGGATGGGTGCATCAGGTTAAATAAGGGGAATACTGCCCTGAAAGTATCCCAGTAGCCATTGTCGGTGTAGAGGTATCCCGGTAGGATTTTACCATCGTAAGGACTGTAATGCTGTATTTTTCCAGTGGCATCTATTTCAAAAAATTTCCGTGGAAACAGCATGGTTCGGTAAAGACAAGAGTAAAATACCCGCTGTTGGTCGATGGAACCTCCTTCTACCTCAATGGCTGAGAGTCCTTTGTTCCAAATATCCCTGCCTTTCTGACAAACCTGGTCGAAAGAATCGTTGCCCAGTTCTTTCAGGTTAAGTTCAGCCTGTTCGAGGCTGATGAAGGAGGAGGCTACCTTTGCATGCACTACTTCGCCCCTTTTGGTTTCGAAGCGGAGTGCTGCTCCAACATGGCCGGCTTTCAATTCGGTGATATTCTTTACAATTGTGGTATCACTCCATACAACCCCTTCAACAAATGGTTTGTCGAGTTGCACCACGAAGAAATTTTTAAAATTGGCAGCAACTCCCCCACTGTTTCTGGTTGAATAGCCAACAATTTTGTTTTCCTTTTGAATGATTTTGATGTAGGATCCCTTGTTGAACGCATCAACCAAAAGATATGATTCTTTGTTTTCGGGGAAGGTAAACCGGAAAATCGAGGCTCGTTCGGTAGGTGTGATCTCTGCCGTTACATCATAATCAGCAAGATAAACGCTGTAATAATAGGGCTTTGCCGTTTCTGCCTTGTGCGAAAACCAACTGGCTCGCTTCATTCCGTCGATTTTCAATCCGTTGGTGGTGGCAAAGAGTGAAAATTGCCCATAATCGTTGATCCACGGACTGGGTTGGTGGGTCTGCTTGATCCCCTGGATATGGGTTGCATCGTAGGCATAGACCCATCCATCTCCCATTTTTGCGGTTTGCGGAGTCCAGAAGTTCATTCCCCAGGGTAGCGCAACGGCAGGATAGGTATTGCCTGTAGACATCGAAAAATTTGAATCACTTCCCATCAATGGATTGACCAGGTCGACTGGAGAAAGGGATTTTTGTGCAGAAACTGAGAATACGGGAAAGCATAGCAGGAGCAGTAGAAGAAATTTCATAAGTGAAGTATTGTATAGTTTGCTGAAAACATAAAATCACCTGATTCGGTTAAGAAAGAGGAAATTATCAGCTGATTCAGTAGTAACAAATATAATGTCAATTTTCTACAAACAGAAATTAGGGTCCCGGATTGTAATGTATACAAAACAACAAATCCCGCTTTAAACGGGATTTGTTGTTTTGTATACAATTTGTTGCGATTTTTTTAGCTTCTAAGCTTCCAGCAAGGCAGTGTATTGTTCAGCATTCAGAAGTTTGTCCAGTTCAGATGGCTCTTTCAACGAAACTTTGATCAACCAACCTTTTCCATAGGGATCCGTGTTGACCAATTCAGGGTGTTCTTCCAGCAATGGATTCACTTCCAGAATCTCGGCAGTGGCTGGCATGAAAAGGTCTGAAACAGTTTTTACTGCTTCGATGGTCCCAAAAACCTCTTCGATAGCGAGTGATTCCCCACAAGTTTCAATTTCAAGAAAAACGATGTCTCCAAGTTCACCCTGGGCAAAATCAGTAATTCCTACATATGCCACATCACCTTCTACACGAAGCCATTCATGTTCTTTGGTGTATTTTAAAGCCGATGGAATATTCATGTTGCTACAATTTAGATATTTTTCAAAATTAAGATAAAATTGATTGCCAGAAGCTGATTTTTATCAAAATTATTTGATTAAAATTGATGTAGAAAGGGTAACTAAGGCCAAAGGCTAAAGTAAAAAGGCTAAAGTTAAGAATGCTTTTTGGATGAGAGGTGATTCTATCTTTGATGCCACAGAGGTGATCAGGGAAGGCTGATAGCTAACAGCTAACAGCTAATAGCTTGATATTAATAATTGTACCAAGATGTTTAAAGCAGAGATTAACTCACTAAATGAACTATATAGTGTTGCAGAGAAGTTTCTCGAAGCACATCCTGCCGACAGGCTCTTTGCTTTTTATGGCAGGATGGGTTCAGGCAAAACCACTTTTATCAAAGCTTTGTGTGAAAAATTGCAGGTGGTGGATTATGTTACATCGCCAACTTTTGCTTTGATCAATGTCTACGAGACGGAGCAAAAAACTGAAATATATCATTTTGATTTTTATCGCATCAAGGGCATTGCAGAACTATTTGACCTTGGCTACGAAGAGTATTTTTTTAGCGACAATTATTGCTTTCTGGAGTGGCCGGAAATGGTGGAATCGCTGCTCCCTCCCAATACTGTGAAAATTAACATTAGCGAGACCGAACGGGGAAGCAGGATTATCGAGTCATCTTAGCATCATTAGGCCATTGACAAACAAACTTTAAACACATGAAATGCCCATGAGAATTTGTTCATACCAACCGAAAATGATTATGTGGGCATTGGCTTTGCCGATCTACGATTCCATTTGGCCGTTAAAAAACAAATTATAAACAAATGAAATCCCCATGAGACAATATTCACACCAACCGAAAATGAATATCTGGGGATTCCATCAGACCTTAAAAAAACAAATTATATACTGATGAACCATCGGAAAGAAGAGAATACATCTGTCTGGACCAAGGAAAAATTCATCCCCAAAGAGGAGTTGTACAAGCCAGGGAGACGAAATATCAAATTGAGTATCGGATTTCCCGATAAGGGCAATGTGATTGAATTCAGGGTTCCGCTTACCCCTCAATCGGTGGAAGTTCTGGTATCCAATGGGCACAATGTATTTGTGCAAAAGGGAGCAGGGAAAGAGGCCAACTATTCGGACAGGGCCTATGCCGAGGCTGGTGCGGTTATTTGCCAGGATGCAAGTGAGATTTTTCAGTGTGACATTGTGCTTAAAATGGCACCCTTTACTTGTGATGAGACTGATATGATGAAAGGCAATCAGCTGCTCTTTTCTCCGGTTTATCTCTCTCTCATGACCTCTGAATTTGTCAGGAAACTGATGCGTAAGAAGGTTACAGCTATTGGTTTTGAGTATCTTAAAGATGAATATGGCATTTCACCCCTGGTGCAGATCAGCAGTGAAATTTTGGGCAATATCTCCATGGTGGTTGCCAGTGAGTTGTTGAGCTCTGCCAACGGTAAAGGAGTCATTCTTGGTGAAGTTACAGGAGTGGCACCTTCTGAGGTAGTAATTCTGGGCTCCGGAATGGTGGCAGAACAAGCAGCCCGGACTGCCATGGCATTGGGTGCTGTAGTCCGCGTATTTGATGATTCGATTCACAAACTGATGAGCCTGAAAGCCAGACTGGGAATGCATATTTCTACCTCGGTTTACCATCCGAAAGCACTTCGGAAAGCGTTGAAAACAGCGGAGGTTGTGCTTGGAGCAATGCCCATGAACGAGGTGCCAGGCCTGATAGTCCCGGAAGATATGGTGGAAGGGATGAAAGAGAATTCCGTAATTATTGATCTTAACATCATCCAGGGTGGCTGCTTTGAGACTTCCCGAATTACCACCCTCAAGAATCCGGTCTTCAAGGTTCATGGAGTGATCCACTGTTGTGTCCCCAACCTTGAATCACGGGTGGCACGCACAGCCTCCATTGCAGCAAGCAACATCTTTACCCCCATTTTACTGGGAATTGGACAATCCGGAGGGGTGACGGAGTACATCAAGGGAAACAGGGGATTCTGCGAAGGGGTTTATCTGCTGAATGGAATCTTAACCAACCGGGATATTGCCAAAACACTCTCCATTTCCGACACAGATATCAATCTGCTTTTGGGCGCATTTTAGGAATGCCAGGTGTATCACCAGGAGAAGCCAGGTTATCCTGGTTACTTTGTTCCTGTTTGCTGATGCATCCTCTTCCAGCTGATTTCCAAAACCTCAAACATTTCAGCGAATGGCTTTTCAAACCCATGAAAGCTCCAAAATGTACTTTGGAATGGTTTCATAGCCCATGAACACCACTGACACTGTTCCAGCGTGATTTCATAAACTATGAAAGTGCTCAACAGTGCAACAAAAGGGATTCATTGGTTATGAAAGTGCATAACAGTGCAACATTTGGGATTCATAGGCTATGAAAGTACTCAACAGTGCCAAATGCAGCATACATAAGCCGGAAGGGCTCCAATAAGTAAGGGCAGTAGTTGAATTGTTGCTGGCTAGGATCGTTTATTCTTCTGCAAGGATCATCATGGAAACCGGATGTAACTTGATTTTCGATGTAGTAACATGACCCATACCCTGGGGTTGAATTTCTCCGTTTTGAGCTACAATCAGCCAGCGCTTCTCCTGAATTTCCAGGTCTACCGAGTAGTTGTTACCGTTGTAAAAGAGCAGGATATTTTTCCAGGGATCACCATTTGCATGATCTGTCAGTACACAGTGGATAACACCCGGAATGTACTTGCCGGGGAAGTGCAGTTTGGCTCTCACTTCATCGCTGTTGCTCATCCTGAAAGCTGGATGCTGCCGGCGAAGCTCAATGCAATTTTTGGTGAACCTGAAGAGTCCGTTGTATTCCGCTTTCCGGCCCCACTCCAGTTGATTGACATCATCGGGCGACCGGTAGGAGTCGTGGTGCCCCCTTTTTGAACGGTGCATCTCTACTCCTGAATGCAAAAATGGGACCCCTTGTGCCGTCAGCAGGATACCCAGTGCCAATTTTGTCATTCGTTCGATCTCCTCCATGGATGCTTCAGGGCAGGAATATTGCAGCTTGTCAAACAGGGTATAGTTATCGTGACAAGAGACGTAATTGACACATTGCGCCGGTGAATTGGCCCAGGGCTGACGTGAGGATTCCACATAATCGTAAAATATCTCCGGATGCCGGATTGCACCCGTCATGGAAAATTTGACCTTCTCCTCCCGCAGCGTAAGTCCACTGATAAAACCGGTGCTGAACCGGTGAAATGGAGATCCTTTCAACCCATCCCGCATATCATCACAAAAGGAGGCAATGCGGTCGAGCTGCGGAGTATTCAGTTTGGTCGCTCTTAAAGGTTCCGGCAAAGGGGATTCGGCCGCAATCCATCCCTCACCATAGATAAAAATATTCGGGTCTATCTTGTCTAACCGTGAGCGAATCTGGTTCATGGTTTCCAGGTCCAGGATACCCATCAGGTCGAACCTGAAACCATCCAGATGATACTCTTCTGCCCAATAGGCAACTGAATCGACAATGAATTTTCTTACCATGGCTCTTTCGGAGGCCATTTCATTGCCACATCCGCTTGCATCCGAGAATGTCCCATCGGCCCGCTGACGGTAATAATATCCAGGTACAAACTGGTTGAACCAGGAATCGAAGATCAGGCCGGAATGGTTGTAGACGACATCCATGATGACGCCAATCCCTTGCAGATGGAGTGCCTGAACTACTTTTTTCACCTCCCTGATTCTTACTGCACCATTGTAGGGATTCGACGAATACCACCCTTCCGGGGTATTGAAGTTGAGGTGGTCATAGCCCCAGTTGTATTGTGGGACTGTTTTTGTTTCATCGACCGTGTAGAAATCGGCAATTGGCAAGAGATGAACATGCGTAATTCCAAGCTCCTTCAGGTGGTCTATACCGGTAGCCTGTCCTTGCGGGGAGATAGTACCGCTCTCAGATAATCCCAGGTATTTGCCTTTGTGTTCGATCCCTGAGTCAGGGGAAATGGAAAAATCCCGAACATGCAGTTCATAAAGCACCATATCTGTTGGTTGGTTGACCGATGAACGCCGGTCTTTTTCCCAACTTTCAGGATTGGTCCCGGCTAAATCCAGCACCAATCCCCTCAACCCGTTCACTCCGGTGGCCTTTGCTCCGATGTCGGGACATTCATACAACCATCCTTTTTCATCCCGAACCTGAAAAGTATAGAAGGCTCCTTCATAATTTCCTGCCAATTCAGTGCTCCAGGTACCCGCCTTGTCCTTTGAAAGCTGAAATATTTTTTCCGGAAGTTCTGCCTCTGCAGATGTATAGATTCTTAACACTATTTCCAGTGCGGTAGGTGCCCAAATCCTGACAGAGAGACTATTTTCAGACCAGATCACACCAAGGTCATTACCCTTGTAAACGGGGAATTGTGAAAAGTCAAAATCTTTGAAGGTCCAGTCTCTCATGCTTATATCAGCTTTATTCGGATGGTGGCACTTTTAAACTTTTTTCCTGAAACTTCCCTTATTTCGGCACTTAGCCTGCAAGCCCTCTTTAGCGCCGGATAGCGTTCGTAAAACTGGTTTAACTCAATACGGTAGGAAGCCTCGTACCCGGGCTCCAGCCACATTGGAAAATCATCCACTCCGCCGAAAGAGTTGATCCTGAATTTGCGTTCACTGCTCCACCTTTTGAAAATCAGGAAGGGTGCCTGAAGGTCGACAGGCCTGATTCCATAATTCTGAAGCGAGATGGTAATATAGTCTGGTCTTCTACGACGATCCCCGGTAAGGATAATCTGTGCTTTTCTCCGGCTTAACCGCTCTTTCAGGCTCAGTTTTCTGCCTTTCGTAGGGGAGGTACGTACTCTTTTCACCAAACTTACCAAGCCCCATAAACCTAACATAGCGATGGCTGTCAGGACCGCCCAAAAGAGCCAGGGATGGATACCAGAAATAACATGGGATAAAAAATCGTCTTTGATGAGCATGATGGCAGCAAAAATTGACCTGATGCAAAAGAAAAGAATTCTGCCAACATTTTAAAATTAAAAAAGCCGTTGTAGTCCGATCTCCAACCTCTAAATGTGAGAATGGATAACTTACAGTGATCTATATAGCTGGATGAATGAGATATATAAAGTAGAGAATAAATGAATTTATTATTTGGTGTGTTACATTAATCTGAAGGATTTTTCCAACGCCAAATGCCCGGGTTAGCCAATATCTCCGGCCAAAAACTGTTTAAGGATCAGGTAACCTGACTTGCTGATTTTTAGTTTGGCCCCCTGCTTGGTCAGTAATATCCAGGATTCCTTCCCGTATTGCTGTATTTCAGCGATTTGGGAGGAATTGACCATGCAGGAGCGGTGGATCCGGATAAACTTCTTCGGATCAAGGTGGTTTTCAAAAAATTTCATGGTTTTCTGCTTCAGGAAGTGCCCCTCTTTGCAGTAAATCATGACAAAATCATCTTCTGATTCAAGGTAGTCAATGGTATCCACCGGAATGATCCTGATTTTGGAACCTGATTTTACGACGATCCTGCTGAGCAACCCACTATGTTCTTCATGAGCCTGGCTTAGATGTTCCAGCTCCGCTTTGTTTCCACTGCCGGATTGAATGCTTTTCAAAGCCTTTTCGATGGCAACCTGAACCCTTTCGATCGGGTATGGTTTCAGTAGATAGTCGACGGCATTTGCCTCAAAAGCACGAATGGCAAACTCTTCATAGGCTGTTGCAAAAATGATTACCGGGGGCTCATTCAACAGTTCCAGCATTTCAAAACCAGTGATCTTTGGCATTTGAATGTCCAAAAAGACCAGATCAGGCTTTAACTCCTGAATAGAGAGAGCTCCTTCGAATCCGTTGCTGCATTCACCTACGAGTTCCAACCGTGGGTCTCTGGAAAGATAATTTTTTAGCAGGTCTCTGGCGAGTTGCTCGTCATCGATGATGAGGACTTTGATTTTGTTCATGGTGTAAAAGTGACTATGGTGAACTAGATAGACTAAATTTTTTCTAAAATTGATTGGGGAGGAGGATTGTTACCACAAACAAGCCGTTTTCTCCTGTGACTTTCATCAGTTGGTTGCTGTTGTAGACCATTCGCAGTCTTTCCTGGACATTTCTGAGTCCGATCCCTTCTCCTTTAAGGGGAGCGGCATCCCTGTCAAATGTATTGGTGATGATAAGCACGGTGTGCTCCTGCTCTTTTTTGGCACTCAGCACTACCTCAACAGTTTCTGAAGCTTCATAGACGCCATATTTGATGGCATTTTCAAAGAGTGGTTGCAACAAAAGCGTAGGAATTTGACAATTTGTGCATTCAGATCCAACCTGGAAACTGTAATTCATCTTATCCCCAAACCGTATTTTTTCAATTTGAAGGTAGAGCCGGATATGGTTGATCTCCTCCTCCAGTGCCACCATTTCGTTGTGCTGCTTGCGGAGCGAGTAACGCATAAAATCAGAAAGGGCAATGACCATCTCATGTGCCTTGTTTGGATTGGTTAGGGTTAGAGAGGCAATGGAATTGAGGCTGTTGAAGAGAAAATGGGGATTGATCTGTGACTTCAATGCCCTAAGTACTGCCTCCCGGACCTCTTGTTTGAGCTCTTTTTCCCGTTCGGTTTTTTCGTAGTTTTTCCGGTAGGAAAAGTAGAGATAGATAACAGTGGCTACCAGAATATTGAATATAAATCCTATGAAGATTCTGTTTGTTAAGTTGTTATCCTGGTAAGAAATATAGGCGGGGTAAGGGAAAAGGATACGGGTGATGAAAGAGGCGGTGTAGGCCCATGCCAGGGAAAGGACAACAGAAGAGGCCAAATGTGACGAGATCAATTGGGCAAAATGTTTGTCATCCGGACTATTGTACTTGACCACAAACCATATGGCCATCCCAAAGGCACCAAGCAGAAAGCCAAACAGCAACCCATCTACCAGCGAAATCCCCCAAGGGAGGATTTCGAAGTAGATGTTGTAGCTTGCCTGCAATATTCCCAACAGGATGGGGGTAATCCAGTAGAATACCAGCGTAAATCTGTTAACAATACCTTTGTGATCCATGTTTTTATTATGGCATCGAGGTAATTTCTCCACCACCAAAAATTGCAACTCCTTTGATTACTACAATTTTTGATTGATCTACCCTGGAAATAACCGAATTGCCTCGTTTGTCCTCGAATCCTCCGAAAATGGAGACTACCTCAGACTTTACATTCCATCCTTCCGGAACAATGATTTTAGTACCTCCGAAGATGGTAGCAACATCAATTACGCATCCTTCAACGGGTTTGCAGTAGAGCAGGTTGATCTTTGAGCCACCAAAAATTGCAGTTACTTTTCCGCCTTTGAACTGTTCCGAAACCAATGACATGTTTCGTCCACCAAATATGGCTGTTTCATCCAAAATGTCATTTTTATCCACAGACGATCCGTAAGTTGGCAAACTGGGTTTACGATTCCATTGAAAGATGAAAACGATACCGATAATCACCAGGATCAAGGGCCAGAAATTGTGGAAAAAATCATCAGGGATGTCAAACAATCGAGGCAACATAAAGTAGGTGCCTATACCGATTAAAATCAAACCCGCTGTGCTGGATTTTCTGCTTAGGTTGAATAGTCCAATGACGATCAGAAGCATGGGCCAACTGATCAGGATGTGGGAGAGATCCCAGGAAAGGATATCCAGATTTCTCAGAATCAGTAATCCACCAATTGCTACAAAAATAATACCCAGAAATACTCTTGAGTCGGAGCCGTTGTGTCTTCTCCTTTTGTCATGATAGACTTTTTCGCTGAAATTGCTTTCATTAGGATCGTTCACGATATTCATAATTTTCAGTATTAAGTGAGACCATGTTAATTATGGCTCAAATGTATCTTCCTATTCAAACAACAGGAAGGACAAATCGGCCAAACACTGAATATTATCGGTGAATGGAGCCAAAATGTAGTCAGGACCTTCCGGAATGAGTTAGCATTCTGTGCAA
>CAZVTL010000032.1:3712-23149 GCA_964630075.1 uncultured Tangfeifania sp. | reverse complement strand
GGCGGCTTCTCCAACCAGAAAAAGGTAACAGTCTTTGAGAAACTCTCCCGGCTCATCCGCGGTAACCTCTTTCTCCCGGATCCCCGAAGGGGATGGAACCGCTATGCCCTGAGAAAAGCACTGGAACTGATCCAACAGGAGGGGATCGAAGTGGTGGTCACCTCCGGTCCGCCGCATTCGACCCATTTGATCGGCAAAAGCATCAAGGAGAAGACCGGAATAAGGTGGATTGCCGATTTCAGGGATCCCTGGACCGACATCTATTACTACAAGGAGCTTTATCACAGCAAACTGGCTACATGGTATGACAAAATAACGGAGAGAAAAGTGCTGGTCCATGCAGACAAAATCATTACCGTCAGCGGGGAGGTTGGCAAACTGTTGCTCCGGAAAATTCCTGGTTCCACCGGAAAAATAGCGGTGATCCCCAATGGATACGACGAGACAGATTTCGATAAGATCACTCTCCTCCCCAACAAAGACTTTACCATCACCTATACCGGAACCATTGCCGTGAACTACCGGATCGAACAGTTCATCGAAGCCATCTCCAGGCTACCGGAAGGGGTAAAAAAAGAGCTGCGAATTCGGTTTGTAGGAAATGTCCCCGACGAAATCCTCCACCTTTTCGAGCTGAAAAATCTCAGTCACCTGGTCGAAGTGCTGGGATACATCCCCCATGAGAGGGCCGTCGCAGAGATGGTCAATGCCTCCCTGTTACTTCTGGCGATCCCCGACTCACCCGATAACAAAGGAATCGTAACGGGGAAATTCTTCGAATACCTTGCCGCAAGGAGACCGATCCTGGCCATCGGGCCCAAAGGGGGTGACGTTGACAGAATGGTGCGCGAATGCAAGGCCGGACAACTGTTTTCCTACGACGAGGGAGACCAGATGAACCAATACATTCTTGACCTCTTTGGAGCGGTAAATAATGGAACATTCCAATCACAAACCACTGGTGCCGAAAGATATACCCGCAGAAATCTTACCAGCGAACTCATTGAAAATCTCTGAAACCGATTCTTGTCCCATGAACAACAAAGGAGAAAATAGAAGATCAGTCCTGTTTGTATACACGAGCATGTCCTCCTTTGTGAAAAACGATTACCAGACGATCTCCTCCCTACACAAAGTCCAAAAATACCACTTCAAGCCCGTCAAGGGAATTTTGAAGAACGCACTGGAAATGGTCAGACAGCTCTTTTTCCTGCTACTCTTCGGCTGGAAATACGACCTCTTCTTTTGCTGGTTTGCCGATTACCACTCCTTCCTGCCGGTACTCTTTGCCAAAATCTTCCGCAAGCAATCGGTCGTGGTCATCGGAGGTTACGATGTATGCCGTATCCGGAAGTTGAACTACGGGGCCTTCTGCTCCCCTTTTCGGGGCTGGTTTTGTGCCTCTTCCATGAAAATGGCCAGTACCATCCTGACTGTTTCCGGTCATGTGGACCGCAAGGCGAAAACGATCGCTCCCGGAACCAACCGGGAAATGATCTACAATTGCGTGACGCTGGAAAATCCATCCACCACGGTAGAACCCAAAACTGATACCATCCTTACCGTAGGACTGATCAGCAATGAACGTACCTTTTACCTCAAAGGGATCGACACTTTTATCGAAATTGCGGGGCTATTGCCAGGGTTTAAATTTGAAATAGTTGGTCTCAATGCCGAAAAACTGGCACACAAACTTCAAAATCTTCCAGCCAACGTCTCGGTATACGACAAAGTCGAACCGTCGGATTTAATCGACTTTTTCCGGAAAGCCAAGATCTACTGTCAACTCTCCCGTTCCGAGTCTTTTGGCGTCTCCATTGCCGAAGCCATGACCTTTGGCGCCTTCCCGGTCGTTACCGCAGAAGGCGGGATGCCGGAAGTGATCGGGAATGCAGGCATGGTGGTAAAAAGAGATCCTGAATTGATCGCAAAGCTGATCTCCGACAGGATCCTAAAAGGGGAAGATCCCGATGAAAATACCATCCGCAAACAGGTCACAGATCATTTTTCCCGGAAGCAAAGGGCCGAGTCCCTCTTGAAGGTAATCGATACCCTTCCATGAGATGGAGTGTCATCGACTTTGGGGCCCGTGTGCATTGACATCTTGCCCTTTCCGGTTAAACATTGAAATCGCCAAAAAATATATCTTTGCACCAAAGTCCCAAATAACCGTTAACGATGAGCACCAGCATTCCCTGTAAGATCTGTGGAAATCTCCACAACAACCGGATTCACCACGCTACTGAACGGCTGCTGAACATGGGAGATCCATTTGATTACCTCGAATGTGCCAATTGCTATGCGTTGCAAATCCTTGAAACGCCGGAGAATCTCTCCAAATATTATCCCACTGAATATTACTCCTTCCGGCAGCCAAAATTTGGGCTGAGCCTTAATCCTTTGGTCTATTTTCTGAAAAAAAGTCTGCTGCGCCACTACCTGCAGAAGTTTGATCCGGTTGGTGCCCTGCTCTCCCTCTTCCTTCCCCACCCCTTTCCCTGGATGCAACCGGGCCTTCTGAGTTTCAAATCCTCTATCCTCGATGTAGGTTGCGGTTCCGGCAGGATCATCCAGTCGATGCAGCGCAGCGGCTGCAAAAATCTGACCGGGATCGATCCTTTTCTGGAAAAGGACCTACAAGATACCCCCCATCTGAAGATCCTCAAGCGGGATCTCTTTGAGATGACGGGTAAATATGACTTTGTGATGCTTCACCATGCCTTCGAGCACATGGATCATCCGGGGGAGGTGCTGCAAAAATTAAGCGAACTGCTCCAACCTGCCGGGAAACTCCTGATCAGGATCCCCGTGGCCAACTCCCATGCCTGGCGCAAGTACCGCACCCACTGGTTTGCCCTCGATGCGCCTCGGCACCTCTTTCTTCACACCACCCACAGCATTCACCTGTTGGCAAAGCGGGCCGGATTAAAAATAGATGGTATCGTTTACGACTCCTCCTTCGTGCAGTTCGCCTCCAGCGAAAAGTACCTGCGTGACATCCCCTATTCCGATGATTTTTCGATGTTTACCAGGAAGCAGATGACTGATTTCTCCAGGGAAGCGGCAAGGCTCAACAGCATTGGGGATGGGGATTGTGCCTGCTTCTACCTTTCCCTTCAATAATTCGTTACACATAGTTGCACAACTTGTCCTGACAGCTTTAAGAGAATCAAGGAGTTACATAGAGAATGAACTTCACTATTCATCAGCCCCGGAGGGGCGTTCTGTTTGTAGCAACCAAATGATGATTGGGTCGGGAGCTCCGGAGGTGCGATCTGTTGAACCTTATTTTGGGGGGTAGATGAACGACCGCAACCGATAACAGATCGCGCCTCTGGCGCTCCCTGCATGTGGGTGGCATTTGGCTACAAACAGGTCGCCCCAGCTGGGGGCTCTGGGATGGTGTCCCCCAAGATATTTCTTCTGATGCAAGGGAGCCGCCCACCGGGCGGCTATACGACTTTCCCGCGTGTCGTGTAGAGATGTCCGGACGGACTTCTCTACGGAGCATGTACGAGATATTGTACAGCCGTCCGGCGGACGGCTTTGCTGATAAGGGTCAAAATATGGGAGATACAAACTCCTCAGCAAATTTTTCCTGAACAAGATTCAATGCATGGTCTAACATGCTGTCGGGATTTTTCACATCGAAGCGGCCAATGTATCAGAAATCAAAGTCCTTTCCCATGACCAATGTGGCGGCAAAAGGAGCCATCCTTCCCTCATAGCTCAATTTTAACTCCTTCTTGGTTTCGGTGTCTACCTGGGGTTTTACTGCTACATTTTCTACCGTGAATCCCACTTCAATGTCAACGCCCGCCTCCTTTTTCAGGCTGATCTCCACACTCTCGGCATAAAAGAGCGCCTTGGCGATGTAATTTCGCTTTATTTTTCTCCGGTAGGCCCTGGAATGGTCCTGGGAAAATTCGGAAAGTCTTCGCATAATTTCAATGCCGGGGGAATCAATGTTGGTGATCCTTGCTTTTGTAACCCCGTTAATTTTTACCGAGAGTTCTTTCGCGTTACTGATATCTCCTTTGAATCCGATGCCAAAAAGAGAAGGGATAGAGAAGCCTATATCGATGATATCCTCTTTGGTAAATTCAAAATCCGGTACATTGGCATATACCTTTGGTACAGCCTCCAACGCAAGCTTTAAGGCAGGTAACTCACTTCCCGTAAATATCTCCCCGATCAGATTCTCCCCTGTAGTCCTCCAGTTTCTGGTATCCCATTCGTAAATCTCACCCAAAAGCGTGTCGGTGGATGAATGTGGCAGAAGGTCGATGTCCAGCCATTTGAATACTTCTCTGGCCGTTGGTCTCCGATTCACAATTTCAAGACCGAGGTCCAAGGCCAATTTGTCGGTCAATTCCTGATTTGTTGCCATAATGAATAAAATGTTTCCGATTTTGCCTACTCTGTTTGGTTTTCGGCTGCTCCATATCTAAACCTATTTTCAGCTTTTTCACCTCAAAATATTCACCTACAGTTAATCTTGGTTGGCTCAAAAAGGTTACCCATAAAAATGAAGAATATTCATTATCAGGTAAATAATTGCTACATGAGCAGAAGTTGACTTGGGTTGGATGATACCATGAAGGACAGAGGAATTTTCGACCTCTTACAATGGGTTTTCGGTAACTAAAGGTCTATTTTCGAGCGTTCACAATGGATTTTCGAGCAGTGACGGAACATTTTCGGCTCCTAACATTCGTTGTTCGGTTCGTTACATCATATTTTCAACTGGTCACAATGGATTTTTGCTCTGTCACCAGCGTTGGATGACCGCTGACACCAAATGGATGCAGATCGATGTTTTTGATACGAAACGGCTCCGTAGAAAAGTGCAACCTGGATTTTTTTATACAACCGAAAATAAGTGGTCTAAAATTCGTTTTTGATTTTTTTTCGGCGTAACTTATAAGGACAAACGATTACATCACATTTATTTACCCTTTCATCTAATTGTTATGAAATCAAGACAAGAGAGTAAGCTAAGCATGTACCTGGCGGTAAAGGATTATTTGACTACCCATGCCGCAGTGGTGACTCCTCTTCCGAATTATTCGGTCTATTCCAGCGCATTTCATGGTGCGATTGTACAAATCCAGACCTATGGCGAACAGCAACGGTTCGACAAATCGGGGTTAAAGGCCGGCAAGGTTCAGCTAATCAATACCCTGGTGATGCTTACTGCGGATAATTCGCGCAAAATACTGGCCTATGCCAGGTATACGAACAATTCTCTTTTAACCAGTGAGACGAAGTACTCTGAGAGCGACCTGAAAAATGCCACTGACAACGAACTCCGGGACATTGCACAGGGGGTCTACGACAGGGCCCAGAGCCACCTGACCGCCCTGGCGGATTACAGGATCAACGCCGAGACCCAGGCGCTGTTTTTAAATACCATCCATGGCTATGTTGAGGCGATTCCCAAGCCACGCATCGGGATAACCGAAAAAAAGCAGAATACCAGGCAGTTGGCGGAGGCCTTTTCGATGGCTGAAGCGGCCCTTGAAAATTTAGATGGTACCATAGACATCGTCAAATTAGTGCAACCCAACTTTTACAACGGCTACAAATCGGTGCGCAGACTGATTACCACCGGCAGAAGCAAACTGGCCGTGAAAGGGTTGGTAACCGACCTGTTGAGTGGCGAACCGCTCAAAAAGGCGATCCTCTCCTTTGCCGCGGATGGCAACGGGTTGATGGCCAAATCGGCCATCCCCGGCACTACGCCTGGCACGCTGCTGGTGAAGAAAACGGCCAAAAAGGGAGGCTTTATTGTCAAATCGCTGCCAGCCGGCAGTTACAACGTAACCTGCAGCAAATCGGGTTATGCCGGACAGACTGCCACCCTGACCGTTGCGGATGGTGAGTTGAGCGATTTGAGGATGCAACTGTCAAAAAGTTAAGGTCGCGTGTTTGTAAGGTAACTTCGTTGATTCAATTGGCAACAATGATAGCGGTTTCGAGCGTTGGCGAAGGCGGCGATTTACACCACAAATGTGTCTGCGGAGCACTGAACCGCCACTTTAGCCAAACCCGTGTTAGCGGTTCGTTGCTTCTATTTTTTGTCCTCCCGGTTTAATTTGTACAAAGTCTTCAGATTTGGTAAAATACTCCAGCACTAAAACCAATAGTACCGCGCTTGCATTGTATACTTTCTGCATTATGACCGCCAAACCCAAATAACCAAACCCATATAAGGAAAAGAAGCCGTAAAAAGTCAATAAGCAAATAATACAGCAGAATTTAAGCCAATGAAGTTTTGACTTAAGGACAAATACAGTAATGGTAAATAAACCAAACAAGGTTAAAACGATCGAAATGGTACCCAAGTCATGCAAGGGTGTTGCAAGCAGGAAAATAAATAATATGTTGGCGGCACCAATAAATTTTAAAATATTAGCCCATTGACTGGAAGATAATTTTTTTGACATATTGATAAAAAAAATTCCATAACCCACAGAGTGGAAGGCCATTCCTACAATTGCCCATATCCTGCCAGGGTTTTCTGAACCATTTATTGCATTTGCTGCAAACAAATTGCTTAGGAAATTTTTTGACCAGTCAAACCCTATAGAATTTTTGTCAAGCAATGAGCCGCCAGGATAAACGAAAGATGCTTTTACTATCAAAATCACGGAAATAACCAAACATATCAAAACTGAATATTTCTTAACCATTTGCTTCATTGTTAAACTTTCCATTTGTCGACCAAGTGATGTGTTGTTTGTTTCAGGTTAGTTGGTTATGACCGCTAGCGTTTGGCGGTGTGAAACAGTTGGGGTTTTCGGAACTGCGTTTGTATCACCCGATACCATTCCTTGATACAGGAAGAACCCTCGATTAACCACTTAAATCCCAATATTTTATTCCCACTTGTTACCTGAAGGGTAAAATTTTATTGCTGGCTTGGTTTACCAGAACCTTGACAGTCAATATTGCTTTGCCTCGTAATATTTTTACAGGTACAATTTATCAATTTACCACGGGAAACCATACTCCAAGTATTCAATAAATGAAGATCCCCAATCATTTCGAATCTGACCTGAATATTTCGGATCCTTATAACCTACCCACGCCAAAGGTAGTCCTTCCATCCTGTCCTCTTTATTAAACTCATCAATTTGTTTGTAAGGCCAATTTGATGGTGATACCCAGAAAGGAAAAAGAAAGTCTGCTGCGAGTTTTAAACTGCCCTTTGTTTTGTCGGCCTGAGCAGTCCATAAATCATTCATATCATAATACATCGCAGTCCGTGCGATTATAAACAATGCCCAAATATTTCTTGTTGAATAATGCAATGCTCTTGTCCGTGTTATTTCGTTTACCTGCTCTCCTTTTAAATTTATCTGATTTGGGATAAGATAATTCTTTGTTTTATTGATCCATTTTTTAGCAAGTTCATCCTGGCCTGTGAATGCACTAAAAACAACAAGTTGAGAATATCCTACAGTAGCAGGGTTGTTTTTGTTTTTATCAGACACATTCGCTGACCCGCTAGGACTTGTTAAAATCCAATTAATGTATTCGGTGAACCATTTCTTTACTCCGGCATCAATTACATTCGTATAAGAAGGTGATGCTTTTAGCAAGAGGGTTGCATCGGGTATCCTGGTCCAAACCCTTGTTTCCAATAAAACGTTATCACGAATGTCATCCTTCCCGTAAACAGCCTGTCCGAAGTTCATATTGGGATTCATCTTTTTGTCGGGATTGATTAACCAGTCGTATAAAAATTTAACCGCTTTTGAGGCGTATTTTTCGTCCCCACAATAGAAATAATAAAGCGCCAGCTCATACACCTGAACAGGCATTTTTTTGGCCCATTCGTCATCCGGAAACTGTTTCAACCATTCCTTGTTTTTTTCGCCATCTTTCCGTATCCAAGGAAGTCCATCCTTGGTTTTTGGATTAGGCCACCAATATGGCGCTGCACTCATATAATCATGTTTATCACCACTATATGGAGTCCCGGTCTTATCCACAACTGTATGAATTGTGGCTGCAAGATGTTTATCGGCATTCTTTTTTAACAGTTTTAAAGCTTCATCATATTTGGTGCTTCCGACTTTAATCTCACTTTTTATCCTTAACATAGTACCATGGTCAAACATATAAAAAGATCTTGATTGTGCGAATGGTGATCCAGCATAGGATGATTGATCAGAGTCTTTGGAATAGGTGATTTGACTTGGGTATCCAGTAATTACAATGGACAAGATAATCAGGCTGAAAATGCATTTTTTCATTAATAATTAGTTTTTTGTTTCAAATCAGTATTCTTCTTACCTGCTTTTTGTCAGGCAGCGAACATCTTACACATAACGTTTTGCAGCTACAAGAAGTTGGCGATTTTCACCACAAATGTTGATGCGGAGAAACAAGTTTTGTTTTACCACAAATGTGTTTGCGTGGCACTGAACCGCCAATTTCTTGTAGGGCTACTTTTTGAATAATAGATTGGGTTGTGTCACTACTAAGCAAACTATTTAATGAATCTTTGAAAAATTTTCAATAGAGCGGAAGAGCAAAAATCGTGTCTCAGAGCAAGGAAGAATTATAAAAAATCCCAATATTGAAATATTTAAGCTCCATGTTCTTTAGATACAGAGGGCTTTAATAAACTCAATGAAACAAATTGTTTCTTGATGTCAAAACTTACAATAACTATAAGTACCGACAAAAAAAGTCCAATAAAATGTCTTTTTATGTCGTTCCTATTTTTTATTGGTTATTCTATATTACTAAGGTTTCCAATTTCACAGTCCTGACCGCTTGTTTATTACCCTATGAACCTGCGCTTATCCATCTTTTTTGATTGTACAAACACACCATAGGATCAAGGATATCTGTAAAAGTAAAGAATTTTTGTAGTAAACCCGAAGGGTTTGGCCAACCATTGTTTACGGGGGTAACACCTACAGTAAGCAAGTTGAGCTCTGTGGGATGGGGGGCTGCTGCCGTACCTACGGCACTTGGCTATGGTAGCGCTGTCTCCTCCCCCTGGGTTGAAACCCAGGGTTATTGTATCGGTCGTGCCGGTGGCACTGGGAAATTGAGTGTTTATCATCCAAACAGCACCGGAGGTGCGTTCTGTCCAACATAGTGACCGGGTGACTTTTTCAAGTCACCCGGTCACTGATCAGGTTAATGCCCGGTATACGATCTCTTCCCCAAAACCCTTGACAACCCCTCCACATCCAGGTGAAACAGACTGAAAACCCAGCCCACTGCAGCCCGTAGTTTCCAAACCGGCTCTGCCATTCCGTAACCGGAAATTGCCTTCACGTAATCTTTTCTGGCCGATACATACTCCTTCCGGATCAGTTTGTACCTCCCCGAACGGGCATAGGCAATCACCATCCTGCGGGTATAGTAGCGATCGAGCTCCTTCACATCCACCTTTAAGGATTCAGCCGATGGGTGGCCCTTCAAAAAAGCTTTCGCCATCTTGTAAAAACCCTCTGTCATGACTGCCGGATAGGTCTTGGTGACCTGGGAGGCATAGTTGCGCCAGTCGCCGAGGGTTTCGGGTAAAAAGATAAACCGGCCTGTCATAGCCAGTTCATACAAGGTGGGAAGATCTACCAGGGGCAAGTTGAAAACCTGCTTAAACCCACCAACCTGTGTCAATGCCTCTTTTTTGATCAGGATGGTGAGGGCTGGGATACAATTCCGGTAAAGAAAAACATTCAGGATGCTGCCAACCTGATCATTGCCGTAATAGCCTGCATCCGGTGCATCCAGATCTGGAGCAGTATAATAGACCACGCTTTTGTCGCCATTGACGCACCTGGCCATGCCCCAGCAAACTGATGCTGAGGGATCGTTTTGCATCGCTTGCACCTGTAATTCCAGCTTGTTGGGGGCCCAGCAGTCATCCCCCTCCAAAATGGCCAAATATTGGCCCCTAGCCATGGCAACTCCTTTGTTGTAAGTTTCTGACAGCCTAAAAATGCCCACATTCTCCTGGTTGACCAGCCTGATCCGGCTATCGGCATCCCGGTAGGTGGCAGCGATTTCGGACGTGCGGTCGGTACTTCCATCGTTGAGAATAATCATCTCCCATTCGGGATAGCTCTGGCCCAGGACTGATTCGATGCAATCAGCCAGGTATTTCTCGTGGTTGTAGGTAGGGGAAATGATGGATACCAATGGTCGTTTTTCCATGACAGAATTAGTGGATTATTCTCAATTTTCTCAGGTAGTTGTCTGCAGCCAGGTTAAGATCTGATGAAATCCTGAAAAAATAGATGGGCAACAGAAAAAGAATGGAGAAAATGGTACTTCTTATCAACAAATCAAGGATGTAATGAACATGCAGCGGTAAGGCAAAAGCCGGGAAATAGGCAAAAGCCCCGATCAGTAGGATATAAACAAAACGAACATTGTAAGGTTGCAGTCCGAACTTGAAGTACAGGAAAAGATAACGCAGCAGGTTAAGTATACCCAGGGAGGCTGCACTACCGATGGCAGCCCCAGTTAAACCATAGCGTGGTATCAACAGAAGATTCAGTGTCACCAGCATAGCTACCAGTGCCAAAAGCAAATAAGACTGAATCTTGTAATATTTGGAGGTTCCCATCAACGAGCTGTTGGCCCCGGTGGCCATGTCCATCAGGCAACCCAGACCGATAAAGAAGATCACCCACTTGCCTGAGATGTATTCCTGCCCAACGATCTGAATAATATTTTCAATGTTGAGCCAAACGCCCAGGAAAAGGTAGGATCCAATCACAAAAAGGGTCAGGCAGCTCTTTTCGTAGATATCTTTCAGGGTTTTTCTGTCGTCATTTTTCCATGCCTCAGCTGCTGTAACATTGGCAATTTTGTAGATCGAACGGGCTGGCAGACTTACCACGATGCCAAAAAAGAAACAGATGGCATAGACTCCGGCGGCATCCAGTCCCATCATCTTGTTGATCATGATCAAATCCACATTCTGGATCATAATCACCGAGAAACCATTCAGAATGCTGAAAAGCGAGACCGCCCCTAACGAACGCCACATTTTTCGGTCGAGAAATCCCAGCTCAAAACGGAGGCTGAATTGGCCCTCCCTGATCAGCGTAAAGAGAATGTAAATGGTCGGAACAGAGATGGCAGCAATGTAGGCCAGCACAAACTGGTGAAAAGTGAGCAGGTTGAAATAGTAGAGTCCGATCATCAGAATAATCAGGATCCTCTGGAATACCTCCCTTAGAAAGGTGCCATGCACACTGTTCATCAGGGCAGCGTAATAGATGTCAAGGATCGAGAAAAAAAGCTGGAAGAAAACCAGCACCACCAGGTAGTTGATGTATTCGACCAGCAGGGTGGATTTCTCCAGACTCATCTCTACGAGTAATGGCTTAAATATCAATAACAAGATGGCCGAAATAAGGAATCCAATCATTCCTACCGTAAGGGCAAAAGGAAGAAATCCATGGTGCTTGTTGTCCTCCGTCCTGAAAAAAGGGAACAGACGGATGGTTGCACCGTTGATACCAAGGGTTCCGAACTGGGCAATCAGGGTGGAATAGGTGACGATGATCTTCAGCAATCCGACTTCGGTGGTGGTATAGATGCGGGGAAGGAGAATGGCTGTGGTGATAAATCCCAACAGAACACCCAGATAGACATAAATAGTTCCTTTAACGGATTGTTTGACAATGATTCCCAACAGGATAGAATTTTCAAATAAGGACAAAAGTAGGAAAAACCATTGTATAAAAAAATGTACTTTTACGACCGAATATCAACACCGTAGCCATGGATAACCCAATTTTCAAGAAAGCCCTTCCGCACCTGACTGCCGTTTTACTCTTTTTGATTCTTCCGGCAATCTATTTCTCTCCGCAACTGGAAGGGAAAAAACTGAACCAGCACGATACCAATACGGCTACTGGGATGGCCAAGGAGATCATTGATTACAACAAAACCCATTCTGATCTGGCCTTGTGGACCAACTCCATGTTTGGCGGCATGCCGGCCTACCTGATTGGTTTGCCTACCTACTCCCTGATCACCCCAATCTACAAACTGACCACCCTGTTTGACTGGCGCCCAATCAGCTTTGTCTTTCTCTACCTGATCGGATTTTACATCGCCTTGCTCCTCTTTGGCTTGAATCCCTGGATCAGTCTGATCGGAGCCATTGCCTTCGGATTCTCCTCCTACGATTTTATCATCATCGCCGCCGGCCACAATACCAAGGCCATAGCCATTGGTTACATGGCTCCGATGATAGGTGCACTCTACCATGCCTGGAAGAAAAACCTTTGGGTTGGCAGTGCTTTATTTGCCGTTTTTCTGGCGCTTCAGATCTATGCCAACCATCTGCAAATTACCTACTATACCATGCTTACCATCCTGATTTTCGGGATGGCAGAACTCTACTTTTCGGTGAAGGAGAAGTCTGTCGCCGACTTCATGAAAAGAAGTGCGGTGGTTTTCCTGTTTGCCATTCTGGCCATTGCCACCAATTCCGAAAAACTCTGGACAACTTACGAATATGGAAAATTCTCCATACGGGGAGCGTCCGAATTGAGCCAGGACAAAGGGAACCAAACCTCCGGACTGGATAAGGATTATGCAACCGGCTGGAGCTATGGCGTAGATGAAACGATGACCCTGCTGATTCCAAATTTCAAAGGGGGTGCTTCCATGATCGATTTCGGCCAGGACTCCAAAACTGCTGAGCTTTTGCGCAGCAACAATGTCCCAAATGCCAACTCCATTGTCAAACAACTTCCAGGTTACTGGGGAACTCAACCGGGAACTTCCGGTCCTGTCTATGTTGGGGCCATCGTACTGTTTCTCTTTGTCCTTTCCCTGTTTCTGACCAAAGGTGCAATCAGAGCCTGGATCATTGCAGCCACCATTTTCTCAATTTTGTTGTCTTGGGGACGGAATTTCATGCCACTCACCAGCTTTTTCCTGGATTATTTCCCGGGATACAACAAATTCAGGACTGTCTCCATGATCCTGGTGATAGCCAGTTTCACCATCCCGTTGATGGCTTCCATTGGTCTCAACAAAATATTTACGGAAGAGATGGACAAAACCAAATGGAAAAAGGCTTTGATCTGGAGTTTGGGACTTACTGCCGGGCTTTCCTTCCTTTTCTTCCTCCTACCGGGATTGTCGGGTTCCTTTGTTTCCGCCAACGATTCACAAATGCCCGAATGGATTCACAAAGGGCTGGTGAGTGACCGGACCTCTTTCCTGCGCGAGGATGCGCTTCGCTCGATGGCCTATATCCTGGCAGTCGCTGTGATTCTGTGGCTCTACGTCGCTAAAAAAATAAAATCAAATAATGCATTGTATCTAATTGGTTTCTTAATACTTGTCGACATGTGGGGTGTCAACAAGAGATACCTCGGTGATGACAATTTCGTTCAGGAACAGAAGGCCAGGAATCCCTATCCGATGACCAATGCCGATAAGGAGATCCTCAAAGACAAATCCGAATTCAGGGTACTGAACCTTTCTGTCGATCCATTCAATGAAGCAAGTACCTCTTACTACCACCAATCCATAGGCGGATACCACGGAGCCAAGATGAAGAGATACCAGGAGGTAATTGATTACCACATTGGCAGCGAGATTCAACAGTTGGGTGCCAAGTTAAATTCTCTGAAAACAGAACGCGGGGTAGACTCCCTCTTTGTAGGATTAAATGTATTGAATATGTTGAATACCAAATATTTGATATACAATCCCGAAGCTGCTCCCCTTGGAAATATTCATGCAATGGGAAATGCCTGGACGGTTTCATCCTACCAGTTGGTAGAAAATGCCGACCAGGAAATTGATGCCATTGGTAAGGCGGATTTGGGAAAAGTCGTGGTAGTTAACAGAAAATTCCAGCCACTGCTGGGAAGTGTAACGACAGGAGAAAAGGGCACCTCTACCCTTACCTTGAAAAGCTACAGTCCCAATCAATTGGTATACAGCTATACCGGGAAAGGGAGAGAGATTGCTGTCTTTTCTGAAATTTATTACCCCAAAGGGTGGAATGCTTACATCGACGGCAAACTCATCCCCTATTTCCAGGCCAATTACATTTTAAGAGCATTGGTTCTGGCTGAAGGAACTTATGACATTACCTTTAAATTTGAACCCCTTTCCTACAGATTGGGCAAACAGATCTCGATGTTCTCCTCATTGGTTTTGTTGTTGATCATCGGCTTCGTCCTTTTTAAAAATGTAAATTTGAAACACCGGCCGAAGCAGCATTAATCGTGGGCAGAGGTTAAAAAATGTGCTTTTCACTTCGTTCGTAAATTATTAGTCTATTAAACCTAATCCAAAATGGCAAAGGAAAAATTAAGAAAATCACTCTTTAGCTCCTACTTTAGTACGACACTGAGCATTTCACTGGTACTTTTTCTTTTTGGATTGCTTGGCTTGTTACAGATTAATACCAAGCGGCTGACTGACTATATCATGGAGAATGTTGGTGTGACGTTGATTCTGAAGGAAGATACCAGGGAAGTGGATGTACTCAAATTGCAAAAAACGCTTGAAGCAACCTCTTTTATCAAATCCACCCGTTTTGTGGACAAACAAACTGCAGCGGATGAATTGAAAAAAGATCTGGGAGAGGATTTTGTCGATTTTCTGGGTTACAATCCGCTGCTCTCTTCCATAGATGTAAAAGTCAATGCCTCCTATACCAATCCGGAAAGTATGGCGCTCCTTGAAGCCCAATTTTTGAAATTTCCTGAAATTCAGGAGGTCTATTATCAGCGCAACCTGGTGAAACAACTGAACGACAATGTTAAAAAACTCAGTTTGATCATTATGGTACTGAGTGCGATTATGTTCATTATCTTCATTGCACTGATTAACAATACCATTAGATTGTCAATTTATGCCAAAAGATACCTGATCAATTCGATGCAACTGGTAGGTGCCACGAGGTCTTTTATCCGCTTTCCCTTTGTTGCAAAGAGTATTTTGCATGGGATCTATGGAGCTATTATTGCCTGCCTTATGCTGCTGATGATCTTTTTCTCCTACCAATCAGAATTGAAGCAACTGATTGATTTTCAAGACTCCATATCATTGGCCTTGCTGGTTCTCGGTATATTTTTATTCGGAATATTTATGACAGCTTTGTCTACCTATTTTGCAGTAAATAAATTTTTACGAATGAAGTTTGATCAGCTCTATTATTGAACTATCTTTGCGGGTTAATAACTAATTCATTGTAAATGGTTAAGAATAGTGGACAAACAGACCCGGCAGGGTTTGCGCTTGGGAAGGAGAATCTGAAATTGATGTTGATTGGTTTGGTCATCATCATTCTTGGATTTGCGCTAATGACCGGAGGCAAAAGTACCGACCCAAATGTTTTCAACAAAGAGGTCATTTTCAGTTTCAGAAGGATTACCCTGGCACCCCTGGTTGTAATGTTTGGCTTTCTTTTTGAGATTTATGCCATCATGAAAAAGCCAAAATCATAAAAATCAAAAGAACTCATCCCTATTTAAGTTTTGATCGTTCCAGGGCAGGAAGCATAACTTTCTGCTTTAACCGTTTGATTTACAATATTACCCGTTCATTTAATGAGATATAAGGAGTCAAAAATTTTTGATTTCATTCAGGGCGAAATTCTGGTAGTCAACAAACCTCTTGATTGGACCTCCAACGATTTGGTCCAAAAAATCAGGAATATGCTTTGCCGGCTGATGAAGATCAAAAAACTAAAATTAGGTCATGCCGGGACACTGGATCCAAAAGCCACCGGAATTATGGTGTTGTGTTCCGGGAAGTTAACCAAAAAAATTGATGAAATACAGGCTGACGAAAAAGAGTACATTGCGCTTTTGAAGGTAGGTGCTTCTACTCCCTCCTTCGATCTGGAAACAGAAGAGGATGAACAGTTTGAGACGGCCCATATTACCAGGGAAGCAGTTGAAGAGGTGCTGAAAGTATTTGTAGGGGCGATTGAGCAGGTTCCGCCGGTGTACTCGGCAGTAAAAGTAGATGGAAAAAGAGCCTATCAATTTGCCAGAAAAGGGAAAGAGGTAGAACTTAAACCGAAGATGCTTGTCATTAAAGAGATAGAGCTCCTAAGATTCGATCTGCCAGAGATAGAATTGAGAATTGTTTGCAGCAAAGGGACCTATATCCGGGCCCTGGCAAGGGATATCGGGAAAGCACTCAACAGTGGCGCCTATCTCAAAGGATTGGTCAGGACGAGGATTGGAAATTATACTTTGGACCAAAGCCTTGACCTGACAGAGTTAACAGATATGCTTTCCAATTATTATCAAAACAGTATTAGTAAAAATATATAAATCACATAAATGTCATCAACAATGAAGCTTTCGAAATTTAAGTACAATTTACCTGACGAATTGATCTCCCTCCATCCATCCAAAAACAGGGACGAATCCAGGTTACTTGTTTTGAACCGTCAAACCGGCGACATTGAGCATAAAATTTTCAAAGATGTAATTGATTATTTCAATGACAAAGATGTAATGGTATTCAATAACACCAAAGTATTTCCTGCCAGATTGTATGGGAACAAGGAAAAAACAGGTGCTCAAATTGAGGTGTTCCTCCTCCGGGAGCTGAACCGTGAATTAAGATTGTGGGATGTGTTGGTTGATCCTGCCAGAAAAATTAGAATTGGAAACAAGCTCTATTTTGGAGATGATGACCTACTGGTTGCGGAGGTAATTGACAATACCACCTCCAGAGGCCGCACGCTTCGTTTCCTCTTCGATGGAACTTACGATGAATTCAAAGACACCTTGTTTAAATTGGGAGAAACTCCACTTCCCAAGATTATCAATCGCCCTGTAGAAGAGGACGACGCATCACGCTACCAGACTGTTTTCGCCAAGCATGAAGGAGCAGTTGCTGCTCCGACAGCGGGGCTTCATTTTAGCCGCGAACTGTTGAAGAGACTGGAGATCAAGGGTGTAAATTTTGCCGAAATTACCCTTCACGTCGGACTTGGCAATTTTAGAAGCGTCGACGTTGAAGACCTTACCAAACATAAAATGGATTCGGAGCAAATCTGGATCAAAGATGATGCTGTAGGTATTGTAAATGCAGCCAAAGAAGAGCGTCACAGGGTTTGCGCCGTAGGAACCACGGTGATGAGAACCCTTGAGACCTCTGTCTCCACCAACGGAATGCTAAAACCCTTTGAAGGTTGGACCAACAAATTCATTTTCCCTCCTTATGACTTTAGTGTAGCGGACAGCATGGTTTCCAATTTTCACCTGCCACTCTCTACCCTCCTCATGATGGTAAGCGCATTTGCGGGCTACGACAACCTGATGAATGCATACAAAGAGGCAATTAAGGAAAAATACCGATTTGGAACCTATGGCGACGCGATGCTAATTATCTGACCAATATAGTTTTAAAAAGAAAAGGGCCGAAAGAATTATCTTCCGGCCCTTTTCTTTATCCATTCATCTATTTTTTCACACGTTCTGAATAGGAACGGTCGCGGGTATCTACCTTGATTACATCTCCCTGGTTGATAAACAGCGGAACCATAATGGTTGCCCCGGATTCAACAGTTACCGCTTTTAAAGCTGTTGAGGAGGCTGTATTTCCACGTTCGCTGGGTTCGGCATAGGTTATCTCCAATTCAATGAAGGGTGGCAAATCGACGGTTAATGGAGTTTCGGTCTCCGCATGGTAAGTGATCTCAACGGTCATCCCCTCTTTCATCAGATCTGCGTTCTCGACCATTGCAGCTTCAATATTTACTTGCTCAAATGTTTCGGCATTCATGAAGTTGTATCCTGTCTCATCATGGTACAAATATTGATAGGGCCTTCGCTCCACCCTGACAGTGGTAATTTTTGTACCTCCCGAAAATGTGTTATCGATTACCTTTCCGGTTTTCATATTTTTAAGTTTTGTACGAACAAAGGCGGGGCCTTTACCGGGCTTTACGTGCTGAAAACTTACTATCTGAAAAATTTGGTCATTGAACTCAATACACAGTCCATTGCGAAAATCTGCTAAACTTGCCATTATGCTCTAGATTTGAACGTTAAAAAACTATCTTTAAATTTTTTGCAAAAGTAGTCAAAACCATTCAAACCAGAAAATTAATAAAATGACAGCCTTTATTGACAGTTTTTCAATATCATATACCCAATGGGCTCTGATTGCCATGTGCGCACTCCTGGCGGGTATGTCTAAAACTGGAGTTCCTGGTGTTTCCATGTTAATGGTACCTGTGATGGCCATGATCTTTGGAGGAAAGGCTTCTACCGGGGTATTGCTTCCCATTCTGATTACAGCGGACATCTTTGCTGTGATCCACTATCACAGGCATGCCGAATGGAAACCACTGCTCAGAGCGCTTCCATGGGCCATTCTTGGTTTAATTCTGGCACTCTGGATTGGAGCAGGCGTAAACGATCAGCAATTCAAACAACTGATAGCCATTTCTGTACTTTTCTCTTTGATATTGATGGTGTTAAACGACAGGAAAAAACAAAAAATAAATTTTCCTGATCGGCCGTGGTTCGCGGCGCTATTTGGAATACTTGGTGGCTTCGCTACCATGATCGGCAATGTAGCCGGACCTGTATTTGCGATTTACCTTCTTTCTTTGCATTTAAATAAAAAAAACTACATTGGAACAACTGCCTGGTTTTTTGCCATTATCAATTTGACAAAACTACCGCTGCAGTATTTTGTTTGGAACAACATAACGGAAAAAACTATTTTGATTGACCTGATGGTCGTTCCTTTTGTCATGCTGGGAGCCTATACCGGAATTAAGATCGTACATGCCATCCCGGATCGGCACTATCGATGGATTGTGGTCTTCATCACATTTGTATCAGCCCTTTTGATCTTTCTGTGACCGTCATTGTCTGCCAACCCTTGTTCCAGAAACGAAATAACAAATTGCCAGTCAAAACGAACTGCAGAAAAATCTGATCCAGGTGATAGAATGAGTGCTACTGCTGAAACCCCACCGTATTTTAATTATATTTGGATTCAAGACCATTGCAACAAGGCCAAAAGTTGCCGTTTCGAAATTGCTGATCACCAGGAAATTGCCAAGATCGATAAGTTACAGTTTAAGCCGCTGCGCAATCTAAGTCTTTCGGAAAAAAGAGTGTTCTAAAATGATCAAACGATGAATTTTATCTTCTCCTCCAGCCGCAATCCATATTTCAACCTTGCTATGGAAGAATACCTGTTGAAATATAGTTCAGACAATTTCGTCCTGTTCTATGTTAACCAGCCCTCTGTGGTCGTTGGCAAACACCAAAATGCAGTAAAGGAGATAGATTCACGATACTTGTATGACAATAAGATCTTAATAGCCAGAAGATTATCGGGTGGTGGAGCCGTTTATCATGATGAAGGGAATCTAAATTTCAGCTTTATACAATCTATATTACCTGGCGAATCTGCATCTTATCAAGCTATTACCAA
>CAZVTL010000032.1:0-3702 GCA_964630075.1 uncultured Tangfeifania sp. | reverse complement strand
TGTATGATTTTCTAAAAGCGAAAATTCCCAATCTTGTACTTACCGAAAGAAATGATTTTAGGATTGATGATAAAAAGGTATCAGGAAGTGCCATGCATATCTATAAAAATCGAGTGTTAGCTCATGGTACCTTACTCATTAACTGCAATTTAAAACATCTTTCAGCCGCTTTAAAAGGGGAAACCAACAGGTTTCAGGACAAAGCCATTCCATCGGTAAAATCCAGGGTAATAAATCTATCTGAATCATCTATTGGCCTGGATATTAATATATTAACAACTAATTTTAAATCTTATCTAGGAGATTTATATCCGCTCTGTGCATACACCCTGCCTCAATCATTGACCGAGAAAATCAAGGAATTGGCCCTAACAAAATACTCACAACGAAATTGGATATTCGGTTATTCACCAAAATATAGCTATACAAACAAATTTAATTACAGTGAAAGCACCATTGGATACAAGATAGAAGTGGTAAAGGGAATAATCGAGGAAATTGAATTTGAAAAAGCGCGCCAAATAAATGCAAATCACAAATTATCTGGAAAGAGCCTCCTGGGTAAAGAGCACAACATTTATGCACTAGCCACCACCCTCACTTTCGAAGGTGCAGAGGATTTCAACCAACTTCTACTTGAATCCTTATTTTAATCAATGGCTATTCAAATAATCAATCACCTTACCTGCCCGATCTTTTCCTACAATCCGTGACAAATCAGAGAAATCAACAGACTTCATGCTCTCCACCGATTTGAAGGCTACCAGCAATTTTTCTACACTTTTCGAACCTAAACCCCTAATTTCCAATAACTCTGAGGATGTAAAATTTTCAGAACGCTTTGTTCTGTGAAAAGTTATACCAAATCTGTGTGCTTCATCCCGAAGATGCTGCAATACTTTGAGCGTCTCTGATTTCTTATCAAGATAAAGTGGAATTGGATCATTGGGGAAATAAAGTTCTTCCAACCTTTTGGCAATACCCAAAAGGGTTACTTTGCCTTCAATTCCCAATTTCTTAAGAATGGAATATGCCGATGAAAGCTGACCTTTACCACCATCAATTACTATTAGATCAGGTAGTTGACCTCCTTCTCTTAACTTTCTTGTATATCTTCTTTCCACCACCTCTTCCATGGTAGCAAAATCATTTGGACCATGTACTGTTTTGATATTAAAATGCCGGTATTGTGACTTGCATGGTTGACCATCCTTAAACACCACACAGGAAGAGACAGGAAAATTGCCAGAGATATTGGAATTGTCAAAACACTCAATCCAGTGTGGCAGCACCTCCATTTTCAAATCAGACTTCATTTTTTCCAAAACCCTGTTCTTCTTCAAAACAGGTGACTTAAGAGATTCATTTTTAGCTCTTTCAAGCATGAACATTTTGCCGTTTTTCTCACACAATTCAAGCAACTTCTTTTTCTCTCCTATTTGTGGGACACTAATGCGGGTATTTGTAAAATTAAAACCCAATACAAAAGGCAAAATAATTTCAGAAGAATCAGATTGGCAAATTCTTCGTATTTCTACAATACAAAAAGACAAAATATCTTCCCTGGATTCATTTAGCTTCTTCCTAATTTCCAACAAATAGGTTGTTACTATCGAACCATCTACAATCCTGAAATAATTCACATAAGCCATCTTATCATCTTCATGGAATGAGAAAACATCCAGATTTGTCAAGGTAGCGCTGCACACCAAGGACTTTGATTTATAGTTCTCCAGGATTTGAATCTTTGATTTGAATTCATTGGCCTTTTCGAAATCATATTTTTCCGCAGCTAAATGCATGGCAGACCTTAAAAAACCAAATACGGGAGAGAGTGTTCCACTTAGAATCGACTTTGCATTGTATATATCAGTATTGTAGCTGCTCTTATCGTACAACAATTCACAAGGAGCCTTGCAATTCCCAATTTGAAATTCCAAACATTTCTTGAATTTTTTAGCTGCTATATTTGAATCAGTGAGCAATAGATTGCAATTACGAATCGGGAATAACTGCTTAATTACTTCCAAAATGGTTCTTGCCATATACACTGAGGTATAGGGACCAAAGTAATTCGAACCATCCTTGACAATCCTTCTTGTATAAAAAATTCTCGGAAATTGTTCATTGCGAATGCAGATCCATGGAAATGATTTGTCATCCTTTAACAATATATTGTATTTGGGCTGAAATTGCTTAATTAAATTGTTTTCAAGGATTAAAGCATCCTCTTCATTGTCCACTACGATATGTCTGATTTTATCAATCTGACTTATCAATATTGCAGTCTTTCTGTTTTCTTGATTCTTTAAAAAGTAGGAAGAAACTCTTTTCCTGAGATTTTTAGCTTTTCCTACATAAATAATCCGACCCTCCTTATCAAAAAACTGGTAAACCCCAGGATTAGAAGGTAATTCTTTTGCCGCTTTGTATGATTCGTGTTCGGTATTCCTGTTCACGGAAATTTTAATAATGTATTAATGACCATATGGGAATATCGTTACCAATACGCTCTCTGCCTTTTAGAAAATCTAACTCAACAAAAAAATTGACGTATATTTTACTCACACCAAATTTTTTCACAAGATTAACGGCAGCGTCAATGGTACCTCCGGTTGCCAGTAGGTCATCATGTATCAATACGATATCCTCCTTATCCAATGCATCTGTATGGATTTCCAAGGCGTCTGAACCATATTCCAGGTCATACGACTGAGCAAAAGTTTCAGCAGGAAGCTTTCCGGGCTTTCTAACCGGAACAAATCCAGCATGCAGCTCCCCGGCCAATGTGCTTCCTAGGATAAAACCACGGGATTCAATACCTACAACCTTCGTAATTCCAAAATCCTCATAATGTCCCTTAATTTCTGAAACAATGAATTTGAATATTTTTTTTTCTTTAAAGGCTGTTGAAACATCCTTGAACTGTATTCCTTCTTTGGGAAAATCGGGAATATTACGAATCGAATCTTTTACATCTGCTATTGTAACTGTCATAAATAGATTATTTGTTCCACGTGGAACATCATCTCCCAAGTAAAACCAACAATACATTGATATCATTTGGTGATATCCCTGGAATACGATGCGCCTGACCTATGGTTTTTGGATTAATTTTAGTTAACTTCTCTCTTGCCTCTGTCGAAAGTGATAGTATATCCGTATAATTAAACTTATTTTCAATCTTAATATTTTCAAGTCTGCTCAATTTATCGGCAACCAAAAACTCTCTATCGATATAACCCGCATACTTTATTCTAATTTCAATAGCCTGCACAACCTCCTCAAAAATACCCTCAGGAATAGAATCAAAGTACCTGATCAAAAATGGGATCTCTTTCAATAAATATTTAAGGCTAACCTGTGGTCTGGATAATAGAGTCAACAATTTTATTCTTTGCCTAATCGAACTGGATGAGTTTTTGATTAAAAAATCATTTACAAGCTCTGGTTTGATAGAGATTCCCTTTAACTTATCCAACTGATTAATAACCAAATCACTCTTTAATTTGAAGACATTGTAATACTCCTCGGGTAACAGTCCCAATTTGTAACCTATTTCAGACAATCTTTCATCGGCATTGTCCTGCCTTAACAACAAGCGATGTTCAGCCCTACTGGTGAACATACGATATGGCTCATCTACGCCTTTTGTAACCAAATCATCAATTAAAACCCCTATATACGCTTGATCTCTTGATA
>CAZVTL010000031.1:2430-23322 GCA_964630075.1 uncultured Tangfeifania sp. | reverse complement strand
GAGATGGAGTTCTTGGGAATTCCAAACAATTCATGGGTACCAAAAACTGTAACCCCATTGCAGGTTGCCTGGGCATTGTTGCCAATCAATTCCAGCCGAAGGGTATACCATTTGTTGGGTTGATAGGTGGCCATCAGGGTATCCACCGTGGTAATCACTCCAGGTTTCCATTCGTCGTGCTCGAGGACCATTCCCAGGGCGCGTGCTTTGTTGTCGGAGTTGGCCCAGACCGAAGCCGCATAGGCGCGGGGATTCAGCTCCGGATTGGCAGCGGAGATACGGCAGGCAGCCCACTTCCCCTCCTCTTTTTGGAAACGGAAATCAACCTCAATCACGGCATCCCCGAAAGTGCCGCTGTAGCCTAGTACCGGCATGTGTCCGGTTTCCCATACACTCTCAACCCCTTTGCCACTTTTCACCCATTTGGCATGTCCGGCTTTTACGCTCCATCCATCCTTCACTGGTTGAAAATCCTTGGTGTAGGTGGCGGGTGTTGTAAAATTTTCTTCCAGCAATACCTTCCCCTTGATGGCCATATTTGTCGCGCTTTTACCCGTTTTTTTGCCGGCAAAACTGTCTGAAGCGGTGATTGTAAGAACCATCACAACTGAGAGCATCACAACCCTTGCAAATGTGTGTTTTTTCATTTTTTTACCAAGTTATTTATTGATACTTGTCCCGACTTGATTCATTTTCCTTTTTTTCAGCGGGTCTTCATTGTCTAAAGATGCAGCACAGTGTTGATTCCCTGTACCTGAATTTCTTTTTTTTTGCGCTGCACCACAAATCCGTTGTTTTTGTTGGTGGGTCTCTTTTCAAATGATTCAGCGTACCGTGGAGACAGTTTTCCCCTGTGAGAAGTGGCTATAGTTCGATCGTAGCAGTTTTTATTCCGTTGGATTTTACTGAAGCCACATTCTTTCCCTTGTTGGTATTGATTCTGATGATGGCACGGCCATTGTACAGCTCTACCTTGCGGGAGCCTGATGAGGCACCCATGTTGTCGAGCAGTTTTCCATCACCCGTCAACCCAAAAGTGACAATGTTTCTTGCATCCAGGCAGAGGATTTTGTTGGCATCCAATAATTTGACCTCGATGGTAACAAGGTCATCCTGCTGTTCCAATTTTTGAAGGACCAATTGTGCCGGAGCACCCCATTTGTCGGTTTGGTAGTGCTGTTTGATCTCATCCGTCACGGTACTCTTTCCTTTTTTTGCCACTACTTTCAGTTGATTCTCCCCTTTGGCATACACCACATTCCACCGGAGGCCGGCGGCTGGAAAATCCTGGCTGTTGCGTTTTTTGATGCCACAACTTTTGCCGTTGAGGAAAAGTTCAGCCTCCTCACAATTGGAATAGACTTTTACCATCTTCTCTTCCCCGACCTCGCCCCAACGTACCGGCCAGCTGTGGCCGTAAATGTGGGCCATGGGGATTTGGGTCCACCACGACTGGAAGACATACCAGGCCTCTTTTTTGGTGAAGTCTCGTTCCACCACCCCCTTTTGGTTCATGTAAGGAACCGGATTATCCGGCCTGACAGGTGTGGAGAAATCCTTGAAGGGCCAGTAGGCAGTGCCTGTCAGGTAGGGCATGGTCTCCTGCTCCCTCAAATGCCAGTCGATCAGGTTGCAGATGTAGGATTCGCTCCAGTCCCCATCCTTTGATACCCGCGCAGCTCCGCCGAAAAGGGAGGCATCGCCAAGCCTTTCGTCGGCTCCACCTCCGGCTTTTACCTGCTGCAGGCTCTTGTCCGGCGATTCTGAATGTCGCAGGGCATGGCTGTCGCCACCCCATTCGACATGGAGAAAATGCTTCACCCTTTGGACCTCTTTTTCGGTGTTCTCCCTGTATTCAGTATAGATGCCCCGGTACCATCCAGCCCAGATGGAGGGGGAATAGACATCCACGATGTCGCGGCAGAAATCACAGCGCCGGATGGCTGTCTTCCGGGTAGGATCGAGCTGGTGTGCCAGGTTGTTCAGTTCTGTCATGAAGGCCCTGATCTTGTCGTTGTCAAATTCGGGGAAGTCGCCGGGCCAGTCGTTCTCGTTGCCCAATCCCCAGATGATCACCGAGGGATGGTTGCGGTGCTGGGCAATCATATTGGTAAGCATTTCACGCGCCTGTTGCTTGTATCGATCGCCACCCAGTCCCCCACGGCACCAGGGAATCTCTTCCCAAACCAAAATGCCCAAACTGTCGCACAGATTAAGCACGATACGGGATTGCTGGTAATGCCCCAACCGGATAAAATTGACGCCCATCTCCTTCATCAGTTTCATCTCTGTTCGGATCATCTCTTCCGTCATCGCAGCAGCTACTCCGGCATGGTCTTCGTGCCGGTGGGTTCCCCTCAGCAGCAGTCGCGAACCGTTGAGTTTGAATGGACCGTTGTCGACAAACTCGAAATTTCGGAAGCCAAATTGCTCGGTGAGGGTCTGTTTCCCGGCAGCCGACTCCAATGTGATGGCGCAGGTATAGAGGTTGGGCTGGTCGGGTGACCAAAGGAGCGGTTTTTTGACAGTTTGTGAAAAAACACTCTTTTCCTCCTCAAATGGCTTCGTATCCCGGACGCTTTCTGCCAACAACTTCCCGGTAGGGTCTTTGAGTTCAATTTTAAGCTTTGCTCCTGTAAGCGACGATTTGTTTTGCAATTTCAAATGCAGATCCACTTTCCCTTCTATCCCTTTTGGATCAACGGAGGCGTTGACATGCAGCTGCTTAACAGAAAAAGCAGGCCGGTAGACCAGGTTCAGGTACCTGTAAATTCCACCATAAAGGTTGAAATCAGAGAGATCGGAGGGGATCATCTCCAGGTCGCGGGAGTTGTCGCACCGGATCGAAACCGGGATCTTGCCATTGAAGAGATCAGCGGTTTTCTTGTCCTTTAGGAAGTTGTTTACAGCATCCGTAATGTCCACACTCCATTCGTCGTAACCACCCACATGGCTTCCAACCCGGGTGGTATAAACATATACCTCGGTTTTTTGCCCGGCTCCTTCGAAGTGCAGCAGGGTTCGTCCGGCAGGATAAGGGTTGTTGATGTTCAGCCGGTTGGTATACCATCCGGGTCCCTGGTAATAGTTTACATCCGGATCGACGGCATCTTCCGCATTGAAACAGTGGGGCAGGGTCACGCTTTCCCACAACGGCACGCTTTCCGGATTGCCCTCCTTCACCGGCCTGACAGCCTCCCAAATACCGCCAAGGTCGCTTTTTAGGAACTTCCAGTTGTCGTTTAGCCTGACTTTGTTATCAGTCTGTGCAGGAAGATTATTGGAGAGGCTCAGCCCAATTATCATCAAACAGGTTACAAAAGTACGTCTCATATTTCCCTCTATTTTTTTATGCAAAGTTTTTTGGTTTGTTGAATTGTTCCTGTTGACAGGCTGACCAGGTAGATCCCCTCCTTCAATCCGGAAACATCAATACACTTCTGATAATTACCCTGTGGCTGGAGTTCATGGTTTAAATCCATTTCAGAACTACTGCCATCAAGTTTATTTATAATTATTTGAACGTCAGTTGTTTCATTCAAATTGTATTCAAGTGTGACATTTTTGGATGCAGGATTGGGAAATAGTTGAAATCCGTTATTTACCTGCATCAGATGCAATTTGGATGCGCTGATTTTCTCCTCAGCGATGGAAAAACCGGCAAAACGCATGGCTTCATCCCGAAGTAAGGCCGGAGAATTCAAACTTCTGTAGATGCCCCATTTGGGCCGGATAAAGCTATTGTCAGGCCGGATGGTCATCAGGTCATTGTTGGTATAGGACAAGATGGAGGATCCATCGGCAACTTTCTTGATTGTCATCGTATAGCTACCGTGAAGAGGATCGATTTTTATTCGCTCTGTGGCTTCCACCCAGGTTCCCTCAAAATTGGACAAATCCATTGTGGCTACTTTTGTAGTATTGTTGTGGATCAACTCCATTTTATTGGGGGTGCCTTTTCTGGGTGTCAATGTAAAAATCGGATCACCCTCATCGCCCCCTACAGCTTTCACCTGATGAATATGGGTAAAACTACTGGAAGGCTGGAAGCCAACAGGCACCCTGAATTTCCATTTGTATATCACGGTCTCTCCAACAACTCCTTTCAAATTGTCGGGAGATGATTCATAGGTTTTGATCTCAACACGCTGGCGGTCAAAGTTGATGCACCGGTCATTGTCGGGAGTTACGTGCATATAAAATTCAAATACATACTGTTTCAAATCAGCATCCCACACCTCGGCAATGTGCCTGCCAAATTCAGGATGTACACATTCCGGATTTTCGACCGCATTGTAACCCGGAGCCAGAATGCTGTTGATCAGTTCGTAGGTATTACCGGGTCCATCCGCATCCAGGGCAGTCTGTGAGAACGACTTTTGCGGAATTGTACCTGTCATGCAAACGAAAAGCAAAATTTGAATCTTTTGAAAAATCAGGGTCATCCGGTTATTTCTTTTTCTTTTTCTCCTTGTTGGCATGACGACCGGTACCATCACCCTTGTCGATGTATCCTCCGGCCGGATTTAAACGGTTGAGTTCTGCCTGCAGCATTGTCCTTGCTGCAATTGCTTTGGCATCTTTGGTGTCTGTGGCAATGGCAATCTCTTCGAAGGGAGCCTTGCTCATGTCGAACAATTCGCCCGATTGATTGAGTTTCCAGCCAACACTCCGTACATAATAGTTGTTGGCGAGCTGTACAAAAATGGTGGAGCGGGGATTGCCTTTTTCTCCATGAAGCTGGGCATTGAAGCTTTGACCATCCAAGATCTTCTCTTTGGGAAGTTGTGCCCCTGCAATTTCGGCAAAGGTTGGTACAAAGTCGACGGCACTGATCAGATCGTTGGAAACCACCCCTTTCGGCGTGACGCCTGGCCAATAAACGATCAGTGGTTCAAGGCTACCACCCTCCTGCATTGAGCCTTTTTGACCTATCAGCCTGCGGCCTCCAATGGTTGCCGCATCGGCCTTGCCACCGGCAGTTCCATTGTCGCCAAAAAAGACCAAAATGGTATTGTCACTTAATTTCAGCCTGTCCAGCTCGGTCCTCAACTGCCCAACAAGCTTATCCATGTAGTTAATGTTGTCGGTATAGAGGTTTTTACTGTCAGGCTTACTGTCGGGTGTGGGTAGTATTTCGCCATGAACATGCGACATGGAATAGTACACATAGAAAGGGTCCTTCTGGTGTTTGGTCAGGAAATTGACCAGGTATTTGTGCATCACATCCGGTAGGTACTCTTTGTCTCTCAGATCAGTCTTCACTCCATTCACCGTATAGTTCTTCCCTTTTTCCTGGGTATTCCAGTAGATGCCGCTCCCCTGGAATTTCAGGTAATCATCGAATCCCCAATCGGATGGTTCGAGCGAAAGCTGTCCCCATTTGCCGATGGCAGTGGTGACATAACCGGCTTTCTTCAGGTATGTTGGCATCATGGTCTCGGTGGCTGGCATCACGGTGCCACAGGCATCCTGGTTGGTCGCTCCGGTACGGAAAAGATGCCTGCCCATGAGTATGGTCGCCCTCGACGGTCCGCACAAAGGTGCCGTATAGGCATTGGTATATCGCATTCCGTCTTTGGCCAGTTTGTCGATATTCGGGGTTTTGTAATTGTCTGCGCCATAGCAGCCAACGTCGCCGATGCCCAGATCATCGGCCAGGATGAAAATGATATTCGGCTTTTTTGCAGGACTCTTGTCGGGGACAGTGGAAGACATTACTGCCGTTGTTGTTGCCAACAAGCCTATACTAAGCATACCTGCAGAATGAATAAATTTGAATGTTTTCATTGATAATAATTAAATTACATATTAAAACTAATTGATATACTAAACATTGATTTTCTTACCTGTCCCAGGGCCATGGTTTTGCCTTGGTGCGCAGCGCTTCCGCTTCCCAAAGATCTGCCATCTCTTTCACCTTACCAGGAAATTTCTGGGCCAGGTTGGTGGTTTCTGATGGATCGTTTTCCAGGTTGTAGAGTTCCCAAATACTTTCACCGGCAGCGAATTTCATTTGAGCAGCCACCCTGGATACCAATTTCCAAGCTCCTTTGCGGATGGCGCGATTCCCCGAATGTTCCCAGAACATCAGTTCGCGGTCGATCTGCTTGCCTGCAAAGGCGGGCAGCAGACTTTTCCCTTCCACGGGAATGATCTCCTTCCCATTGAATTTTTTTGGATAGGAAATACCCGCCAGGTCGATGCAGGTTGGCAGGATATCCATCAGGTGGGAGAGTTGCGGATTGATACTCCCTTTGCTCCGGATGCCAGCCGGCCAATGCACAATCAGGGGTGTTGCAATTCCTCCTTCGTGTGTATACTGCTTGTACAACCGGTAAGGGGTATTGCTCACATTGGCCCACTCGGGACCATAGGCCATCCAGGCATCTGCCGGTCCGGCCATCACCCCTCTTCCGCTCCGCACAAAACGGCCCTCCCGTGTGTAAGGAGGTTTTTTGTTCAGGTTGACTACGTCATAGGAGGTTGGTTTCAATACCAACTGTTCTGCTGTTGGTGGTACCTCAGGCTTGTCTGATCCCTGTGGTTCGGCACATCCTCCGTTGTCCTGCATGTAGAAGATGGCGGTATTTTCAAGTTCTTCCCGCTCCTCCAGGACTGATATGATCCGGCCAATTCCCTGGTCCATCACGTCGATCATGGCGGCATAGACCTCCATCCGGCGCAATTGCCAGGCCTTCATCGGTTCGTTTTTCCACTCTGGAACCTCCACGCTTCTATCGGAAAGCACACAGTTGCTTCCGATGATGCCAAGTTTCTGCAACTTTTTGAAGCGGATGGCCCTGAGAGAATCCCAGCCGATGTCGTATTTCCCCTTGTATTTGGCCACCTCTTTTTCGGGGGCATGCAATGGCCAGTGTGCCGCGGTATAGGCTACATAGCAAAAGAAAGGCTTTCCCTTCGGATGTTGCCGGATGAACTTCACGGTAGTGTCGCTGATGGCATCGGTATAATAGAAATTTTTACCGGGTGCTACAAAAGTATTGTTGCTGGTGAGCGTTCCAGGATCATAGAAACTGCCGGATCCATTGAGCGTTCCGAAGAATCGGTCGAAGCCGCGCTGCCGGGGCCAGTTGCTTTGATCACCGGTGGCGGTCATGTCCTTGGCCAGGTGCCACTTGCCCGTCATGTAAGTAGCATAGCCTGCCTGGTGGAAGAGTTCTGCCATGGTCACTGCATTTCGGTTGAGATCATCGCGGTAGCCCGGTTCCGGGAAATTGTTGGAGGATAGGTGCCCCATCTCAGCCTGGTGCGGGTAGACGCCGGTCAGCAGGGAAGCACGGCTTGGGCTACAGCGGGCGGTATTGTAAAAATGGGTGAAGCGGATGCCCTGGTTTCCCAACCTGTCAAGATTTGGGGTGCTGATCTCCGAACCGAAACATCCCAGGTCAGAGTACCCAATGTCGTCACCAAGTATCACGAGGATGTTGGTTTTTTTTGCCTTGCTGTTTTGGGCTTCCAGGGTCATGGAACCCAACAGGAGAGCGGAAGCCGAAAGCATGGTTATTCCTGTTGCTGTAATTCCAAACTTTTTTTTCTTTTTGCTCATAGGTCTGTTTCGTTGATTGTTGTTCAGTTTGTTGACTTTTTTAGTTATGAGTTATGGATTCGTTCAACTCATAACTTATAACTCATAACTCTTTAGTTGTTTATCCAGATCAGCGGATTTTTCAGCATCATGGAGCGTCGGCTTGCGTCGCTGCTGTTTTTTTCAACCAGCGATTTCCACAAATCGAACCACGACTTGTTGTTACTTTTCATGGCTGCAAACAGCATGAACTGGCGCAATTCCGGCTGCTCTTCCCAATGATCAACATCTTTGCCGCCAGTCCATTTGGTTTTGTCTTTCAGATAGGGCAACATGTAATCCAAACCTTTCCAGATTCCCCGCCCATCTGGGAGGGTATAATTCCAGCCATCAAAATTTTTGTCAGAGACGATCCAGAGCAGGGAGGCTGTTGCATCCAGGTTAAAAAGGGAGTAGGAGTAGGGCTTGGTGCGGGCCAGTTCCTCCGGATAGCTTCCGTTCACCGCCATTTGGTTGGGCAATAAGGTATTCTTGTAACGATCACGGCACAGTTGCAGTACCTTTTCATCTCCAACTAAGCGGGCGTAGGAGGCCACTTGTGCATACCACCACGATCCGTGGTTGTTTTTAGCATTCATCTCATCGATGCCATAGGGATGGGTGGTCAGCCAGCCAATGAATTGTCTGAACCATTCCTTGATCTGAGCAATCTCCCCGGCCGAAACATCAGGCGATTTTTCCAGTATCACTACCGACTGCGCGATGTCCATCAGCTGTCCGGCATCAATGATCCCCACACCACGCCCGGTATTGATCCCGCGAATCGCCTGTGCATAAAGCATATTGGGATTCATCAGCGTGGTGGTGTCGATGAACCAGGCTCTCAGGTGGTCCATTGCAGCCTTCGCATATTTCTCTTTTCCGGTTAAAAGCCAGGCGGAAGTGTGTGTTCCGACAATCCAGGAGACATTGCGGAGATCATCGTCGTGGGTCACAAACCGTCCGGGAAATCTCAACCCATCGTGCCGGATAAAGGGTCCGTCGGGATTGGCAGGATCCGGCCACCAATAGGGACCTTCAGAATAGAAATCGTGTTTTCCGCCCGCACTGCGGGGACAGGAGCTGGCAGTTACCGTTCTTGGTTTTTCAGAAAGTAACTTTTTGGCCCTTTGGATGGTCCGATCTTTCTCGACCTCCTTCACTTGTTGCAGGAAAGTGGCAGAAGACTCTTTTGGACTCCCTTTGCCTGTCGCCCTGAATAATCCAGAGGCTAAGACGGAAGTGCCAAAAAGGGATCCTACCAGGATGACAGCGTATATTTTAAATAATTGTTTTACCTTCATTGCTTGTATTTATTTTCCTGGCTTACCAGGAATTTCACCATCTTTTCATTCAACTCTTTCGTAACGGCCGCATATTCCTTCTCCCCAACCACATTGGTGGTCTCGTTGGGATCCTTGCCGTAGTCGTAGAGTTCACTGGCTGCAACAAGCTCTTTGCTGTAAGGCTTGTAGCTCCTGAAGCTGTTTTTTAACCAGATGGTATAGCGGTATTTTTCTGTTCGGAGGCTGTAGCCCATGTACTCCCCGTCGGACCATCCCAACCTGGCATTTTCAAGTTTGTTCGCAGGCCGCGGATACTGACTGACAGAGAATTCCTTGACCGTGGTGCCGGGGTTTTTCATCACCGGTACCAGGCTTTTCCCGTCCAGGTGATCGGGTATTTTTGTCCCTGTTAATTCGCAGAGGGTAGGGAAGATATCGATGAATTCGGAGGGTGATTTTGTTTTGGAGGGTTTAATTCCAGAAGCAGAGATCAGCAGCGGGGCATGGGTGGCCTGCTCGAAATTGGTATGCTTGCACCACAAATTGTGGTCACCAAGGTGCCAGCCGTGATCGCCCCAAAGCACTACGATGGTGTTTTTTGATAATCCAAGTGAGTCAAGGGCGTTTAAGAGTATCCCAACCTGGGCATCCATGTAGGATGTTGCTGCATAATAGCCATGAATGAGCTCTTTCTGTTTCTCAATTGGTAAATCCATTCCAACTTTTTGATCTGAAAATGAAGCGATTGGGGGAATGTCAGAGTAAGCGAGCAGCTCAGCCGCAGTGTGATAGCCGATTTCCGGACCATTTTTGGCCTTTTGCTGATATGGAGCCAAAGGCATCTGATCCCGCTTGTAGAGGTCCCAGTATTTCTTTGGGGCCACGAACGGAAGATGCGGTTTGCTGAAACCCACTGCAAAGAAGAATGGTTTACCTTCTTTGGTGAGGTTTGCCAGGATCTCTTTGGCATACAAGGCATTGGAGCCATCGTTGTAGGCATTGTCGGCAACGTCCACACACTCTACGGAAGGTTTGACATACTTCCCGACAAAGTCGGTCAGCTCTTTCCCCTTCAATCCATTGGCAACCCCTTCGGCGCTATATTTTATATATTGTGCCTTGGTGGCAGGATCCTGGTATTGCCCCTCCGGTTTTCCACTTTTTTTTGAGATGTATTTGTCCGATTTCTTGTAGTAGGGTATACTCCAGGATGGTTTATCCAGCTCCTCATCCACACAGCGCGGATCATAGATCTTGCCGATGCCCTGGGTCGAATAACCCTGACTTACCAGGTATTGCGGCAGGCTTAGGATATTGGGATTGATGTCGCGCATCTTTGTTTTCAGGTCCCATACCCTGGTATAGTCAGGACGCATACCAGTCATCAGGCTGGCTCGGGTAGGGCCACACACCGCCTGCTGGCAGTAGTTTTGCAAAAAGACAGTGCCTCTGGCGGCCAGCCTGTCGATGTTGGGCGTTTTAACCAGTTTATCGCCATAGCAGCCCAGAACAGGTTTCAGGTCATCCACAGCGATAAAGAGCACATTTGGCCGGCCTGATTTTACCTGACTTTGCTGGGCCAGCGCCGGAAAGGCAGCAATTCCTAAAAGTAAGAAAGAGAAATGCTTCATTGGATAAACTTTAATTTTTCTCAATAATCATATAAGTTGGTCCGGTATTGTTGGCACCTGCATAAGGCCCGAGCGGATTCTTCCCTTCGGCCTGAAAACAGCCCTGGTCCTTCTTTGATGCTGTATCCGGACGATGGTTCCCCATGATATCCAGTAACATTTGCGGATCATCGTTCAACTCCGGAATATCGTAGATGACCAGTTTACCGGATGACTCTTTTGTTGTTGGAATGTGTTTTACGAGCTGAAAATATCCACCGGCATTCGATTTGAGCTTAACAGGGGCTGTAGAAAACCCGGTTGTTGAAGGAAGTTGCATCCCTTCCAGAACAACATTGTTGGCAAAAGTCTCACTTCCTGTAAGATCGGTAATTATTGGCACGGTTGAATCTAAAATCAGATTGTCCCCGAATTGGACCCTTTGGGGCTGAAAATCACCTTTCCCGCCAAGCTTAATCATGCCCGACCGGGAAAAGGTATTGTGGACAATCACGATATTTGCCAAAGGATCGACCTTGTAGTTTTCGAGACGGATGGAAAAATAGGAGCCTGTGCTGAAATAGTTGTTGTAAACCATGTAGTTCTGGCCTTCCTTGATACGTATTCCTGCCCCGTTCAGGAAGAAGTTTCCGTACACCACGTTGTCTCTCCCATGGCGAAGGGTGAGGTGCGATTCACCATTGTTGGTAAAGGTATTGTAGCGAAAAATGTTTTCGCGCGCCTTGTTCGAAATGATCTCGCCGTCCCCGTTGCATCGGGTGAAATAGCAATATTCCACGATGGTACGGCTGACAAATCTGGACTGATAACTGTAACCGATCCGCAGTGCTTCCATGCCATAGTCGCCTCCTGAGTTTTCAGGGGCGGTGTGATTCTTGAAAGAACAATAGCGGATGGTATGGTAACCAGGATGGAGGGAGTCGACAGCCACCTGGAAAATGGAGGTTCCTTCCTTTCCTTTTGGGGCAGGTGGCTTGTTTTCAAAATTGCAATGCTCCACGGTATTGTGGGTGCCATTGGTGGTCAGGTGAAAATAGTAGTGCGCATCGTATTTGTCGATGTTCACCTCCCTTACCAGGACATTGCTCCCTGAAATTTCGATGACATTGCCTTTTGTGGCCCCATCCTTGAACTGAAATCCTGAAAAGATAACCTTGTCGGCAGAAATTCTGACAGTGGAGGAGCCACCAAAAATTACCATTCCCGGCTTTTCGGACAAAACGACCAATCCATTTTTGTTAATGTTCCAATTGATATCACTATACAGACCATTTTCCCAGATAATCGTATCCCCTGACAATACTGTTTCGGAAATTTCGGCAAAGGCTATGGTTGATTTAATCCTGTAGGATTTTGCCCAACTGACCTGAAAACTGAATACCACCATCATAACAACCAGAGTGGAGCGCAGCACTATACCCTTCAGAAAAGTGTTCAATTTCGGCTTAAATTGGCTGGTGTAAGGATTTATCTTTTTGATATTCATGTCATTATTTAATTATTGCCTGCATCATCCTGTAACTGAAATTTAAAACCCCTATTGCCCTATGTTAGCGGATTTCCGACTGATACTGTTGGCTGAAATTTCATAGGTAACCTCTTTCCCGTTACATTGACAGATAACCAGTTGTTTCTCACCGATTTCTTTGAGTTCAACTTTCGTTTTTCCATCCTTAACCGGAATGAAAAGGTTTCCGACAAAATTGTCGTTGGCTTTGGCTTTTGCTTTGATACTGTAGTACTTATGCCAGTCAGAGGTTTCATTGAATTTTAATGAAACTTTTGGAATCCTTCCCATAATGATTTTGTTTTCCCCATCACCAAATGGAATCATCTCCATTTGAGATTTTTCGCCCTGAAGCATCACCTGGTTGGCATTCACCTGAAAATCTACGCCAGGTTGAAACCTGACTTCAATTTCTGATCCTTTTGCACAATTTACCTTGTCGAGCACGATCGCAAAATTGTTCTCCTTGTCCAGAATAATCCAGCGGATCCATTTTTTCAGCGCTATGCCGGGATAGGCATAGGTTGGATCCATTTTGACATAATCCCAGGATTTGCCGGTTTGAAAAGCGGTTATTTTTCCACCAACTCCCTCTTTCCATGGTTGATCCTTGTACTTTGCCTCAACTTGTTCCTCCCCGTTTACCATCACCAGGTTGTGCCCCTTGCTGGAGGCTTTCGGGTACTCCCAACGCAATTCGCCAAAATATTTCTCATCGTAACCTGCCCCTTTCAGCTCACCGATCATGGATTGGCCCTGCCAGGTGAGGTTGAATGTTCCGCAATCAAGGTGACCATGGTGCGGATCATCGTTCATTCCTGCTTTGCAGGCTATCGTAATGTTCTCAGGCTCGAAATTTTTGCGCATAACTGCCCAGTCAATACCTGTAAAATGCTTTGAAAATTCAGCCGGCTCCCTGGGCTCCACCATGCTCGCCGGCCAGATAAAGTCAAATATATCCTCCCTGGATTTGATGAAGTTTTTGCCATACCAGGCCGCATCGGTTGATCCTGTCTCTTCCGTCAGTTTGTTGATTAACCAACTTGACCCAACGGCTTCGCCTCCGCTGTCGCAAAATCCGGCAGTCATACCAAACAAGGCAAAATCACAGGGATGACTGCTGATCTTTGGATGTTTGAACAGGTTGACATTCCCGAAGGTCATGCGTTTCAGTGCTTCGGCAAAAACAATACTCTGATCCATCGCAAAAGACCAGTATCCACGTCCTTCCTGCCATCCGCCATTCTCTTCAATGTTCTGATAAACGTTCCAAACCCCTTCGTAGGAGCGAGCCACTACATCGGTTAACTGGGGATCTTCGTTCAGAAGCGCCAGGGCCGTCATACCAAGGTTGGCGTGACAGATGGCCGACCAGTTGCATTTGTAGGCCGTGGCCCACCAGTGGTATTCATAATTACCCCTGGCAAGGGTAATGGCTCGTTCCAGGAGCGCACCCCTGATCCTGTCCTGCTGGTATTTTGTCATTCCGTTATAGATCCAGTCGTATACCAGCGCCAGGTTTTTAGCATATTGGCTGGCTGTTATATCAAAGGAGAAGACCACCTGGTCATCCTTCACATTGTAAGGCCAAACGCGTGGGTAGATAATTTCAAAGTAATGGGCCCGGTTGATCCACGAGTCGAGGTCACAGATGTTTTCAGCATACTCGTAGGCCTTTTCAGCATATTTCCGCTCTCCGGTCATTTGGTACAGAAAGGCCAGCGTCATGGCTCCATCACTGTTCCAACTCATGTATTTCCGGTAGTCATCTTCCCCGTAAAAGCGGGTGTGAATGTTTTTTTCAGGAATTTTCAACTCTTCCGGTGCATAGAGGTATTTTTTCCCCTCCCAAACCATTTTTTCAAAGGCTTCCTGTTCAGCCGGAACCGTTTTGATCCTTGCCAGCATCTTTTGCTTGTCGCCTGAATCAAAAAGCAAATAGGGATGTGGTCGTTTAATATTTGAAAGGTCTTTTGTTGCTTCAACAAAATTGGGTTGGGCAAATAGTTTTGTCCAAAGCAGGAATATCAGGACCACTGAAACAATCTGTTTTTTGTTCATTTGATTAATTTTTCATTTTTCAACGTTAATGACTACCCGTTTGTAATCATGCATCACGGCAATCGGACTATTGTCTGAAACATCAAGTATTAAATGGATCTGCTGCTTCTCTGCACCTTTGGGAACTGTAAACGAAATAGCCGGCTTATCACTGTTATTTAATTTACAAATCCCTTTGTAAGTGCCTGCTTCAGGATAGATCCACCATAAGAAAGAAACACGTTGGTTTTTATCAGGATCATACGAGGCGGAGGCATCCAGTTTGATTTTTTGTCCTTCCTTTGCTTGAACGACCAGGATACCCTTCTCTTTGCTTCGATCAATGACCGCCACAGGATTGTGATTGGCCAATTCATATGGTTGAACACACCAGTCCATGCGGGCTTTAAAATCATCAAACTGGTGCTTTCTCCACCTCGTCAAAGGCGCAAAAATGTCGTTGTAATCCTTTTTTGATAAGGGATCAGTCCATTTGTCAATGGTATCTGCATAGAGGCTAAACCTTTCGTAGGTCCGTTCTTTTTCCGCAATTGTTTTGTGCCTGGACCAGACCGTATCTTTTTTCAAAGAGGTATAGCGTCCGCTCCATCCACCCCATCCCGGATACAACAGGTCAGATAAGCCTTTGGAGATAAGCCCTAACCAGGGTGCAGTACCGCCTCCCTCCAGAAATTCGTATTTGTTTTTTAAAATCCGGTCGAGATACAAAGACCCAAGGGCTCCATGCCCGGACTGGATGTTCTCCTTTGCCCATTCCCGCTGTCCTTCGTTACTGTATGGGTAGGGTTGCCATGCATATGGCCCCGGATCCTTGCTTATCTTTTCGCCAGGTCCGGCATAGGCATAGGTTTGGTAATTGCTTCTGATCCAGTGTATTTTTGGATATTTACTTACAATCCATGCACCGGCATCGTCTTGCGAACCATTTTCATATACTACCAGTTTTTGTACAAAGGCTTCTGTCTCAGTTTTTGTGTGGGATTTTTCAAAATCGATGATCGCCTGTGCAAGTGTGTTTGAACCAGCATTTACCACAATGTAAACCGGACGGGGATCATCCCTTGTAACTGCTTTGATGATCAGATCCGAACCGGGGCTCGATTTTCCCTCTCCTGTAGCTGCCATCCCATAATCTTTCTGACCTGAACTGATGATGCTTTTTAAATAGTCAGGAGTCGGCCACTTGTTGGCATGTTTGATGAGATTGGGATACACTTTTGCGTAACCGGCCAAAAGGGTATCGAACAATTCGGGGTGCAGCGTACTTTTATAAGGGTTGACTTCCCTGTAACTTGAATTTAAGAATATCCCGGATACCGCGATAAGTCCCTCCAGATCAAATTCATTGCAATACATCAGCAAGTGCACCATCTGCTGCTCTTCATCACGTTCATTGCCCATATCGGCAAGGATGATCAGGCGATGCCTTAATCCGGGATGATCAGGTGTACCCTTGGCCATCATTGTTTGACAATTCAAGGAAAAGGTCAATATTACTACAAATTGTACGAGTTTATTCATTCTCAAACTAAAATGTTGGCAACAATCATGAGCAGCCTATCAATTCTTTAATGTATCAGCCATTGGTTTGGCACGCTTTGCAATCTGAACGTCATTTTTGACTTCGTCCAGTAAATTTGCCCATGAAAAGCGGGCCAGTGGTCTGGAATTTCCGCTATTCACATATCTCTTGTTCAAATGTACCAATGAAATATCGTTCATATATTGGCTGGTAATGACCACGACCTTCTCCCAATATATCAAGGCAGATTCAAGCTGTTGAATACTCTCTTCCTGTTTTTGTTTATCTCCCGTTGTTCTGAACTGTTGTAAAGAGGTACCACCTTTGAGTTTCTCACTAAAATATAGGCTCAGGTAACTCCACGTTTTGATGTCATCCATCTCGTGCATTAGAGTCGGATTTGAGGTGTCAATTGTCTCCAGAATTTCAAGTGCCTTTTCACCATTTTGCCTTAGTTCTGCAGCCAGTTGCAACGGAGTAATTTTGGATGAACCGCTGTATTTTCCTGATACATAATTCTTAATGGAAACCATATTTGTATCAAGTGTAACAGTGCCTACAATTTCGTTTACCGATATAAATGGTGAGACACTGTCGTAAAGGCACTTGAGGCCGGATGGTGCATTGGCCAGAAAGCCCTCCGAATAGAGGGTGAAATCCCAGGAGGCAGCATAGAAGGAGGCCAGTTTCAGTGGCATCTTGTCGGCAAGTTTGTGTGCTTCAATTAGTTTATTCCCGGTAGTGATGGCATATTTTTGGTTGAAACTGTTGGCAAACACCTCCTCCTTTGTTTCAGGACTGTACATCAGCCTTCCCCATACCTGGTAAAAGAGCCATTGTTTTTCGAAGGCATAGTTCCAGGTGAGGTATTTGCCTGGTTTGGTGATATACTCTTTGGCCGGTATATAGGCTTCTGAACCAATTAAATAGCCTCCGACATAATCTTGTGAATTTCGTTTGATTACCTCCCTGATAAAATTTGGTTCCCCCCAGCGGAGCACAAAGAAATCCTCGTTGCGCATGGTATAGACCATTTTGTAATTCTTCGGAGCCGGTTCCCAAAGTGATTTTGACCTGGATCCTCCATGGATGTACATCAAGTCGGGTGTAGCATGGCTGTGCGACCAGTTGAACTTCACATCCATGTATACGGTCCCAAGTCTGGATGCATTTTCCTCAACGGCTTTCCTGGTAAGTTCAGGAGCTGGATGTGTGTGTGCCCGTATAATGAATTCGACCGGCCGGCCTGCATTTTTTATTTCATCGAAATAGGTGTCGACGATCCAGTTTTGCCATACCAGTTCATCTACACCCTCCATTCGCTCGTTCTGACTGGCGCCAAGGCCGGTAAGTTCAGGGTATTCGGCAAGTAGCTGCCGGATACTTTCCTGTGTATACTTCTGAACAACAGGAGAATAATCACCTTTCCCGATAAAATTCTTACCAGGATATTCATCCAGACAGTATTCAGCCAATTGGTATTTTTTGGCGAATGCATCCGAGACCATGATGTTCCAGTTGAAAACATAGGTCTTGATACCCCGCTCTTCGGCCATTTTAAACAGCCCATGCCAGAATTTCTGCCACTCTTTCAGCTCCGTTTCCGTATAGGGACAGGCATCGGGAAAATTCTTGGCCCTGATCATGTAGGAAAATGGGTGCAAATTCCATAAAGTCAAAGCGTTGAAACGATTTTCTGCCATCATGTCCAGGAATTTCTCCCAGTATTTTAGATCTTTGATGGTCGCTTCATGAAGCTGAAGGCTCTCGTCTGTCCGGTAGGAATTCCAGGGCAGGTTGAATTTTATTCCTCGGAAGGTGAGTTTTGGCTGGATGCTCTTTTCGCTGATGGTTGCAATGGTTTGACCCATTTGCAATTGTTCTGCAATATCCATAATTCCATACATGGCTCCGGTCTGGTCGGTCGAAAGAATGGCCATTTTGTTGCCGGAAAGTATTTTCAGCATGTATCCTTCAGGTCGGAGCCGTGAAAATTCATTGGCCAGCTTAAGTTTTTCAAACTGTTCCCTGGCGGTTAAAATGAGAATATCAGCTTTCTCCGGAGATCCTTCCTGGGTGATGCTGAGCTGCAGTTTCAATTTCTCAATGGCAAACCTTTGTTGAGGGCTTTCTGCCTGGTAGAATACCTTTGTGACGGATGATAATGACCCGCTCAGACCACTGGCAAACAACTGATTGCTCAGCAATAACAGAAGTGCCTGAAAAATAATTTTCCTGAATGAGCGTATTTTACTCGTCATTGTTCAGAATTAGGGGATCTAAGTTCATTGATTCTTGTCAACAACTCCTTTAAGTTGGCTTTTTTGTCTGCAGGATATTGGTAGTCAAAAAGATACCAGTATTCGGTAAATGCCGACTCCTTTCCGGGAGCAATGGTCTCCATGGGTCCAATGGGTTCGATTTCGCAATAGAGCGGTTTGTAATAGACGCAGGCTGTGCTGGCAGCCATCTCCCCATAAATCCGCAAGGGGTAAACCGGGTATTTTTTGATAAAAAGCTGGTTGTCCAGGGTGATGTAGGCCAACCACCCTTGTTCTGTGTCGGTGACGAATTTGGGTTGGGAGGGTGGCGCCAAAATCTCCAGGATTCCTTCCCGGATACGGATACTCTCTTCGATTTCAGGCATAAAATTCATGATGTTGCCTGGTCCGTACAGGATGTATTTCCTGGGATACCTGCTATGGGGATTGAGTGGAGCGAGGGAAATGCCGCCTCCTTTTACAAAGGTTCGGCTCCAATGACAATAGCTTTTGGATGAGTTACTTGTGTTTTTTATCACCTGGGTGAATTCGAGTCGGTTGCCGGATTTGGCAAGCCTGAATCTGCGTATGAGCTGGACCCCTGTGGCACTATCTTTCTGACTGATCATCTCTGCCTCACGATCGCCGGTAATCCGGGCCTGCCATTTGCCCAGGTAGAGCAGCGGATGAGGAGGTACGGTTTTTTCGGGTCCGAAATCACACCTGCCAGCCGAGGGATGAAGGTTTTTGCCTTCATATATCAAACCATCCTGCGCATCATCGACATACAAGACATTTTTGCCATAACGTTCGTAAGCCAGCACCCTTCCACCCAGGTTCGGTTCCAGCACGACCCTCACTGAATCGTTGGATAATTCAATGCAGCCGGGATATTTTCTTTCGGTAATTGTCCTTGCTCCCTGAAATTGAGCAAAACCTGGCAAATAGAGAAATACCAGGCCGATTACGATCAACAGATGATTGTTTTTTCGTGGGAGGTACAATAGTGTTTTCATTGCCAGCGGTTAGGGTGTTTGTTGGATGAATGCGTCGATGGTAGGTTTTCCTGTCAGGTAACCCAGTGATTCAAGAAACAGATCGGCTTGAAAAACTGTTTCGCTGAAATAGCGGCTGCCTTCTTTGCTGTTGTCACGGTAGTTGAAAAATCCATGTTTTTGATTCTCATACAAAAACAGCTCGCAACGACAACCTGCCTCCTCCATTTTTTGTTTGTAATGCTGAGCCGTCTCAACAGGAATCAAATCATCTTTGGTACCCAAAAATGCGATGGTTGGCGGGGTACCTTTTTTGATGTTGTGCATGGGGGAGATTTCAAGGTACCGCTCCCCAAATCTGTCGCTGCCGTACCCGGAAGGTCCATTGTCGAAGACCGGATTGAAAAGCACAAGCGCATTGGGCTTGCAACTGATCTTCAGGTTGTCGCTGGTATCGTTGAGGCCTGGTACTGTTGCAGCTGCTGCGGCAAGGTGCCCGCCTGCCGACCCTCCTGACGCTATAATTTTTGAGGTATCGATGCGCATTTGCGCTGCATGCTGACGCAGGTACCTGATCACTGACTTGGCATCAGCCACCGCATCAAAAGGGGTCGTCTGGTGACGGCTTTTTACCCTGTAATCGGCCAATACAGATATTATACCACGGGAGGAGAAGTAGTTGGCATGAGGTTCAAATTGCGAGACCTTGCCTGAGTTCCAACCCCCTCCAAAAAAGAAAACGATGACCGGATAGCTATTTTTGATGTTGAACCCTTCCGGATTTTTTACATACAGTTTTAAAGCAACAGTGTCGATCTGCTTGTAGGTATACGCCCGAAATCCTGGTAGGGGTTGGGATAGAACCTGAAGGTTTATCAGTAAAAAAACAAAGGCTATTGTAAATCTCCGGCTTCTCATTGTCGTGGGTGTCTGAATTGGATTATTTAGCTCTTTTTTGGAAGTTTATATTCTATCACCACGTTGAAAAGCGGCGTATCAGTGCTTAGATTCTTTGCCACATGCAACATGGGCTCAGCGAACCTGACCGTATTGGGAATCTGGATTCCTTTTTATGCTGTTACTGTTTTTTTCTTGTTTTTGCCTTGATGTTTGCCGCCTTTTTGGCCTCCGATCCTACCAGAATGGGTTCTTTGAAATCTGCAAGTTTGCCATATTCGGCACAGCTATTGTATTCACGTTGCATGCTTTCCGCGAAGAGTTTCTCCAGTTTACCCTGCTCCTGAAGGTATTCCGCTTTGCCGATAACACTGGCTTTCTCCAGCGGATCCTTTTCATAATCGTACATCTCGCGTGCCATGACATATTTCTTGTCATAGGGCAGGTTGGTTCTGTAGCCCTCGTTCATCCACTCGGTATAGCGGAACCTTTTGGTACGTATGGTATAGCCCATTACCCTGGCTCCTTCCCGCGGATATTGGCTAAAGGCATACTCACGCAACTGGACCTCCGGGTTTTTTATGGCAGGTGCCAGACTGATCCCATCCAGATACTTGGGGACAGGGACATTGGTCAATTCACACAAAGTTGGATAAACATCGGTAAACTCGCACAGTGTAACTGGTCTGATCCCTGGTTTTGAGCCAGGTACGCTCATCATCAGGAAGGCATTGGTGGCCTCTTCAAAATTGGTGTGTTTGTTCCATAATCCGTGATCTCCCAAATGCCAGCCATGGTCACCCCACAGTACGATAATGGTATTTTCACGGATTTTGAGGCGGTCGAGTTCTTTGAGAAGCTGGAGAATCTGGGCATCGGTGTAGGACATGGCAGCATAATAACCGTGCAACAACTCTTTTTGCTTGTCAACAGGCAGGTGGTCGAGATCCTTGTCTGAATAACTGTCAAATTGAGGGATATCGGTATAACTTTTCAGTTCACCAGAGACATGGTATGCCACATCCGGACTGTTGGCTGCCTTTTGTTGGAAAGGAGCAATTTCAAATTTGTTTCTGTCATAGAGGTCCCAGTATTTTTTGGGGGAAACAAAAGGGAGGTGAGGCTTCAGAAAACCAACAGCCAG
>CAZVTL010000031.1:0-2420 GCA_964630075.1 uncultured Tangfeifania sp. | reverse complement strand
TTGCTCAGGCTATCCATCAGCTGAATGGCCATTCCTGTCATCTTGCCGTCGTGGTAGGTGTCATCCGGAACGTCTGCACATTCTGTAGCTTTCCCTTTTCCTTTTGCGTTGGTGGCATCAGAAAGTGCGTATGTTTTGCATTTTGGATCCCGGTAGGGTACACTCCAGGATGGAGCATCGTGGCCTGGACCCGTGCTGCCCATGTGGAAGATTTTACCCATCGCCGCGGTCTCATACCCCATTGATTTAAAGTATTGCGGCATCGTCACCACATTGGGGTTTACCTGCCTGAAATCTGTAACCAAATCCCAAATACGCGTCTTGTCAGGGCGCATTCCAGTCATGATACTGGCTCTTGTGGCGGCGCAGATGGCTTGCTGGCAATAGCTTCTTGTGAATACTATTCCTTCATTGGCCAGACGGTCCATCCCAGGAGTTTTGGCTAGTTTGTCACCATAGGCACCTGCATTCGGTTTGAGATCATCCACGGCGATAAACAAGATGTTTGGTTTTGCAGGTTTATCCTTTGGATTTCCGGCAAGTGAAGGGAGAGTTGCCAAACCTGCCAAAGCCATTGCGATGGCTGTGCCGGGCAAGAGATGAGTGTACTTCATTGACTGATTTTTTTTTATTGTTTGTGATGGAAAGATATTAAAAATGTGAGATTTGGATTATCATTTATCCTTCATAATTTTGAAAAAACAGTTCAAAATGGAACAAAAAATGCGGATGCAATAAAAATATGCAACCAAGCCGGATTGGTGTCAGATAATTCAATTGGATGATTACTCCCGGCTTGCCGGCTATTCTTTCTGATTGTACCACTGCGGTCCGCAATTTTTGGAAGATGCCAGTTCCACTTGAAGCGCATCTTTTTTGGATAAGAAAGCCCCAATCACAGGTTCATTGAGTTCCCTGGTTACATTGTCATCGGTGCTAGACCACACTTTTATTGCGGTTGCCGTAGTCGTTACCATCTCAATGTTATGAATTTTCAAGCTTTTCACCTCACCTATGACCGAGCCAAGTTCTGTGCAAAAACCTTTATTGTAAATCAACAGGTTGTTTTTTGTAAATATGCCATCCCTGTTGTCGGAAGATACAAATAGACTGGATTCATTGGGACAATAGACCAGATTGTTGATCAACTGTGTACTTTCCGGCACCACTGTTCGGTTTCGGTCCCTGGCTCCAGCGCAAAAATTCCATGGGATACTGCAGTCGTAGAAGGTATTGTAGGCTACAATGACATCCTTCACCGGAGCATACCCATTGGCCGGGGAATTTGGAATGGCATTCATAATGGAAAGTGCAGAAAAAAACTCTTCTCCTCTTAGCTGGTAAAAGACATTGTTGTAGATGCGGTGTCCTTCGTTGATAATCCGGACTCCACCGGTATTTTTCCTGTTGTTGCCAATAAACCAGTTTCCGGCAACAATGGCACGGTTACCATGCCGGAGAGTCAGGCACCCTTCACATTCGTAAAAGGTGTTGTTGAGATATTTATTGTCACATGATTTGTTGGAAATAATCTCTACTTCCCCGTTACAGTGTTCAAAATAGTTGTTTCTGACAATAGAAGCTGAAACATTGTTGCAGACATCGCTGGTACCAATCCGGATCGTCTCCCCGCCGTTTACACCCAATGGCGGGCGAGTTCCAAAATAGTTGTGCTGAACCAAATGGTGGTTGTTGATGCTGTTTGAATCATTTGGCCAGATCACCAGGGTCGTACCCTCGTTGGTTTTTCCCCCGAAATAGCAATACTCTACCCGGTTATTCTTGCCCCAGAGTTCTACCCAGTGATCAGCGGCAGTTTTGGATGATTGATTGTACTTGTCAATGACACAATTGGACAATACAGCGTTGTAAGCATACTCCCTGGTGCCGGTCCTAAAATCGATGACCGTTTTTTTTGGTGTATGGCCATTGGTAAAAACCAGTCCCGAAACCCAGAGCCACTCACCCGATAACTGCAGCGAAGAGGTTCCTTCCAGTATTACCTTCCCGGGAGTTTCAGCGATCAGGCTGATGTACCGGTTCTCTTCCCCTTTGCCCTTGAAGATAAGTTGTGCATCTTTCCATATTCGGTTGGCTAGAACAAGGGAGTCGCCTGCCAGCAAAGTTTTAACCGCTTTGTTGAAGTCGGCAATGTCATTTACCTTCAAACACCTTGCTGAGGCAAATAGCGAGAACAATGAGAAGTACAGAAATGCGAGTAACCTGATGTTCATGAATACAATATTCTTAGGAGATAGATTTTGATATTACGAAACGAACATGTTGTTTCCCAACACCCAAGGGGATGATAATAATGTCATCAACATAGAGTTCCATACTACCTTTAAAAAACAAATTATTATAGTATGAAACCCTCATGCACAATCGTTCACAAAATAGCATGTAAATTATCCTGAGGG
>CAZVTL010000030.1:0-23638 GCA_964630075.1 uncultured Tangfeifania sp. | reverse complement strand
TCATCAACATGGAGTTCCATACTACCTTTAAAAAACAAATTATTATAGTATGAAAGAACTCATAGACTTCGATCTGCCGACCGCCTCGGAGAATATCATCAAGGTGATTGGAGTGGGTGGAGGTGGCAGCAATGCCGTTAACCACATGTTCCGTCAAGGGATTAAAGATGTCGATTTTGCCATTTGCAATACCGATCTGCAGCACCTGCTCAAGAGTCCGGTTCCGGTAAAGGTGCAGCTTGGTTCCGGGTTGACAGAGGGAAGGGGAGCCGGAAACAAACCTGCGGTAGGTTGTGCTTCGGCCAATGAGAACATCGAGGAGATTGAGGCGATCTTTTCAGGCAATACCAAAATGGTATTTATTACCGCAGGAATGGGGGGAGGTACTGGTACCGGTGCAGCACCTGTCATTGCGGAGGTAGCCCGAACCAATAAAATCCTTACCATCGGTATCGTGACATTGCCCTTCCGCAACGAGGGAAAGCTGAGAATCCAGCAGGCCATTGAAGGAATCCGGCAGATGGAGGGACATGTGGATTCGCTGCTGATTATCAACAATGAGCGGATTCGCGAGATCTACGGAGATTTTCCCATTTCCAAGGCTTTTGCCAAAGCCGATGACGTACTTGCCACAGCAGCCCGTGGAATTGCCGACATTATCACAAGTACAGGTTTCATCAATGTGGATTTTGAGGATGTTCGGACCGTGATGCAAAACTCCGGTGTTGCGATTATGGGATCAGCCACGTTCAATGGGGAAGACCGGGCAAGGAGAGCTGCAGAGGGTGCCATCAACTCCCCGTTGCTCAACAACAACGATATCCGCGGAGCCAGGAACATTTTGGTCAACATCACCTCAGGTGAGGAGCGGGAGGTGACCATGGATGAAGTCAATCTTGTCAATGAATATGTACAGGAGATGGCAGGAAACAATGCGGATCTGATCCATGGAATTGCGGTTGATCCGGCGCTTGGAGACTCGCTTACCGTGACAGTTGTTGCCACCGGTTTTAAAAGCAGCTCCATTCCGGAAATGCGAAGTGGTTCAACTGATGAGAAGGTTAGGGTCTCTATTGGAGATGAGCTTGCAGATGGCAATCCCGCTTCCTCCAGAAACAGTACTTTCTTTCCGGGAGAAGATTCTGAATTGCACGAATGGATGGATGATCCCCAGGAGTCAGTTATCAACCGGCTCTATCCCAAGCGGATGATTGATCCATTTTCGGGTGCCCCGGAAGTAGTTAAGAAGGTGATGCATGTTGATTTCTACAACCAGTCGGATGAATACATCAATGAACTAACCAAAATTCCTGCTTTTGAGCGACGTCGGATGAAACAGCAGAAGCCTGGAGGCTTGGGCGATAATGGCAAATCCATGTCACGCTATTCCATCTCCAGCAATCCGGAAGATGGACTTAAACTCCGGAAAAACAACTCATTTCTGCACGATAAGGCGGATTAAGGAATGTGAAAATTGGAAAATGTGGAAATTGGGAAATTTCAAGGGCGGTATACCCATCCCTGGTTTCTAATTCATAACTTATAATTCATAACTCATAATTGACATGTCAATTTTCGATCAGGTTAACGACGACATCCGTGCGGCAATGCTTGCACGCGACAAGGAGCGGCTGGAAGCAGTCCGGAACATGAAGAAGGTTTTACTGGAGGCCAAAACAGCCAAAAGTGGAGCAGAGGATCTTTCAGACGAAGATGCCATCAGGGCCATTTCCAAACTTGCCAAACAGGGCAAGGATTCCGCTGAGATTTACCATCAGCAGAAAAGAGCTGACCTGGCTGAATTTGAACTGGCACAGGTGAGAATTTACGACAGCTACCTTCCAAAACAGATGAGTCAGGAGGAGCTCACTTTAGCCATCCAGGCCATTATTGCCACAACCGGAGCTACCTCAATGAAGGAGATGGGGAAAGTGATGGGGGTTGCCACCAGGGAACTCGCCGGGAAAGTGGATGGCAAGCTTATCTCGGAAACCGTCAAAGGATTGCTGGGATAGTTTACAGACGCTGGTTATTGGATTGTTTTAATCTCAAAAAAGGTATGTTTAGAGCCAATTGGCACTGGACATACCTTTTTTTACTTCGATCGATGGTCAAAAGGCGTGCATCGACGAAGTCAAGAGAGGAGGTTTTATCAGCCATAGATGGTTTTGTGCCTGCAGCTGGAATAATTTATTTGCCAAAGCAATACAAGTATGAAACGCGAACGGCCTTCATTCGTACAAGAGGTTATAGATGCAATGGCGGGTTCCATGCGTTAGATTATTAATACTAATTATTTACTAAACCTACTTGTGTATGAAAGCACTGGTTTTGATTTCACTTTTTGTTGTAGTTTTTTCAATTTCTTCTCTTGCCCAGAAAGATACCACTGCAACTATTGATTTGTTGGGCGAGATGAATCAGGCATCTCCTGCCAAGGAGTCCCTTCTTCCTGGTAAGATCATGTTTACCCAACGAATTTTTTGGGGAGAAAAGGGTTTGATGCGCAGTTTTAATGCCTTCGAGCTCACTCCGGAGAAACGGCAGAAGGAATTAAAACTCAGGCGGAATATGTTGGTGGCGCATCAAATTGTGGGTTTTGCAACCTTGGGGGGAATGGTTGCCCAGGGTATCGTAGGTGCACAGCTATAAAAAGGGAAAGATGTGAAGCCCCTTCATGAAGGATTGGCGACAGCTATCGAAATCGGTTATTTTAGTACAGCAGGACTCTCTCTGTTTGCCCCTCCCAAGATGTTGAACGAGCGAAAAGGATACAGCAGCATCAAGTTGCACAAAATTTTGGCAATGGTTCATTTCAGTGGTATGATCACAACCATGGTGTTGGCTGGACAACTCGAGAGTAACTATAATCTAAAGCCATGGCACCGGGCCGCGGCATATACTACCTTCGGAGCCTTTGCAGCATCGATGATAGTCATCAAATTCTAGCAGGATTACCGCACTTTGGCACCAATCAGTGGCCTTTGAAGGATTTTTGTTGCTCCAATCAAAGGCCATGTACTTGGCGGTGTCAGGATTCCAGGAATTTAAGTATCCATGCTTGATTTTCCAATGCAGGTTGAGATGATATGGCATGGTGATTTGGGGCAACCATCAATTTTAGAAAACGTACCATAAACAACATTTTTATGATGAAAAAACTTGGTTTTGTGATGATTGGCCTTGGGTTGGTCGTCACTGCTTTTGCACAAAATAAGGTGAAAGTCAACGCTGTAAAGGAAGAGTCCTCCATCATCTATTCCATGAAACACCCGTTGCACGAATGGACAGGTGAGAGCAAGGAGGTCAACTCGATCCTCCTGATGGATGAAGCAAGAACGACCATATACCAGGTGGCGGTTTCGGCTAAACTGGCCTCATTTGACAGTAAAAATGCCAATCGTGACTCCCACATGATGGAGGAAACTGAAGCATTGAAATTCCCAAACGTTACCTATACCAGTACTTCGGTCAACATTGAAGGGGGTGATTTTACCTCTTCCGGGAATATTACATTTCATGGCATAAGTCAGCCGGTAGCCTTAAAGGGGAAAATAATTCGCGAGGGCAATAAACTTACCTTTAAGGGGGAATTCAACCTCAAATTGACCCAGTTTAAGGTCGATCCGCCATCCTTAATGGGAATCGATACCAACGATGATTTCAAGCTTGATTTTAAAGTTGTCTATCAATAATCGAAACTGCTTCCCCCCAGAAATTCTCTTAAAACTGAAGTTGGAGGAATCTCGGCATCGGAAATGGAGCTGAAGTAGGAGATAAATATCAACAACCTGACTGCTTCCGAATATTCTGCTTCATTTTCCCTTACTGTCTTTAACAGTGTTGTGGCATATTTTTTCAGTACAGCCAACTCATAAACCAGTGCTGAGTTGAAGATGATGTCCGCATTTTCCTGGTAAGGAAAGATGTATTTTTCCTCTCCCCGCCGAACGCTGGGCCATCGTTGGATGGTCTTGGTTGCACTGTATCCCCTGTATTTGGCATCCCTGATCATTCTGCGCAACAGTCGGTTGTCGGTGGTGGGTACATAGGTGTGCTCATCCACTGATATTTGGGTCAAGGCGGATATAAATATCTTGAAGATATTTTCAGGATTTATCATGGGAATTAATCCCGGATTTAGACCATGAATTCCTTCCACCAGTAGGATTTGATCCTTGTGCATGGTCAGGAACTCTCCTTTGAATTTCCGCTCGCCGGATTGAAAGTCGAATCGAGGCATCTCAACACGTTCACCACTGAGCAATTTTAGAAGTACTTTGTTGAAATATTTGATGTCGATGGCCTCCAGGGCTTCAAAGTCGTAGGCACCATGTTCATCCAGGGGAGTATGATCGCGGTCCACGAAGAAGTCATCCAGCGAGATCTGAACAGCATGCAGTCCGTTTACCGCCAGTTGTACGCTCAACCTTTTGCTGAAGGTTGTTTTTCCTGAACTGGAGGGGCCGGCAATCAATACAAGGTTCACTTTATCGTGTTTTTCTGTGATCATGGTGGCGATCTCTGCAATTTTCTTTTCATGCAAAGCCTCAGCTACTTTGATGACCTCCCCCGCATTGCCTTTGGCTGTTATTTCGTTCAAGTGCGAAATATCATTCACCCCCAGGATACTGGCACGCTGTTTGTGTTCCCTGAAAATTCCAAAAAGCTTATCCTGTTCAATGGCTGGTTCCAATTCATTGATGTTATCAGGTTTGGGAAAGCGAAGCAGGAGCCCATCGTAGTACTTTTCAAGTCCAAACTGGGTAATCTGACCCGTATTGATCAGTTGGTGGCCATAGAAGAAATTGTAATGCCCCCCCATTTCAAATATCGGCGCATACAAACGACCGTAGGATTTGAAGAGTTCTGCTTTTCTGGAAAGTCCTTCCTGCTCATACAGATGAGCAGCTTTTTCGGTAAGCAGTGCTTTGCGTTCAATGGGTAAGTTTTGGCGGATCAGATTTTTCATCTCCTCCTTGATCAGCCATACATCTGCCTCCGTGAGGGCATGATCCAACTCCTCGATGGTGCAATAGTACCCTTTGGAGATGGCGTGATCGATCTTTAGTTTAGCCCCTGGCCAAATGTTTTTAATGGCAGAATAAAAAATGAAGGAGAGGGTACGCAGGTAGAGCCGCTGTCCGTCGCGGTTGGCATAATCAAAGAATTCAATTTGCTTGGGTTTGACCAGTTCGAAATCCATCGGTTTGACCCTGTTGTTTACATAAGCCCCGCAGATGGGACCCGCCAAAACAATCTTCATCTTTTGGGCAATTTCAGACAGGGTGGTTCCCAACGGGAAGTTGTCAGTGGTGCCGGTATTCACGCAGTATATTTCAATGTTCTTCATAATGTACATGCAATTGTTACCCAAATTTACTGAAAATGCAGCTGCAAAGTGCTATTCAAATAAAAAAAGCCCGGGACATTGCCCGGGCTTTTTTTCTGAAAGGATCAGGTATTATTTGTTGTTGATTTTACTTTCCAGCTCATCCAGCCGGTCATTGGCCGAATGAACCATCATGGTAATGCGGACAAAAGGACCGGCAAGCAGAAACAGTGCCAGTGAAACAGCGAAACCGTGCCAGGCATATGGTTCACCTGTATGCATCAAACTGCAGATGATACCGGCAAGGCCAATCAAAGCCGCAACAATACCACCGGGTACACCCAGCGGACACCTTAGTTTTTTCTTCGTTTCCATCGTCAATAGATTTTAAGTTTGTTCATTAATTCTTGTTTTGAAGGGACCTCCTTGAAAACTATTTTATTGTCAATCAAAAGGGTTGGTACTGTATGAATTCCCAATTTCATGGTTCTGATCATCCCTATAGGCAGATTGGCCATGGTGGTTTCAAGCTTAAATTTGTCGCCAAACTCGGGCAATACCTCCTGAAGCATTCTTTTCAGGGTCCTGCAGTTGGGGCAGGTTAGCGTGTAGAACATTTCGATGGCAATGGGTTCTTTTTTGTCCATAAGTGGTTCAACGGAAATTGTGATTTAAAGTTACAGGTATGGAAGGTTGAAGGATAAAAGTTAAGGGGTAAAGTAAAGAGTGAGGCGATCAAAATGCCGGGTATTTATTGTCTGTTCATTTGCTTCATATAGCGGGGTTCACTTTAACCTTTATCCTTTAACCTTTACCCCTTACCCTTTACCCTTTGAGCCCAACTCTTCCCTCAGATACTTGGCCGTATAGGAGTTCTCATTACGCACCAGCTCTTCCGGGGTTCCGGCGCAAAGCAGCCTTCCGCCTTCACGTCCACCTTCCGGACCAATGTCGATAAGGTAATCAGCCATTTTGATCACCTCCATGTTGTGTTCGATGACAATCACCGTATTTCCCCGGTCCACCAGTTTATCCAGCACCCCGAGTAATACGCGGATATCTTCGAAGTGAAGACCGGTAGTTGGTTCATCCAGAATGTAGAGCGTCCTGCCGGTATCTCTTTTGCTGAGTTCCGTGGCCAGTTTCACCCGTTGGGCCTCCCCGCCTGACAGGGTGGTGGAGGCTTGACCGAGGGTGATGTAGCCGAGTCCAACTTCGTCAATCGTTTTCAGTTTGTGGGCAATGGCTGGTATGTTCTCGAAAAAGGCAACACCCTGTTGGATGGTCATGTCCAGCACATCACTGATGGATTTGCCCTTGTACCGGATTTCCAGTGTCTCACGGTTGTATCGTCTGCCGTTGCATTTGTCGCAATGTACATAGACATCTGGCAGAAAGTTCATCTCTATGGTTTTTAGCCCGGCTCCTTCGCAGGCTTCGCAACGACCTCCCTTCACATTGAATGAGAATCTTCCCGGTTTGTAGCCACGAATTTTGGCTTCGGGTAAAAGTGTAAACAGCGTCCGGATCTCCGTAAAGACACCGCAATAGGTAACCGGATTGGAGCGGGGAGTCCGTCCGATGGGTGACTGATCCACCTGAACCACCTTGTCGAGATGTTCAATTCCTGTAATCGACAGGTAGGGAAGTGGATCGTCGATTGATTTGTAAAAATGCTGACTGAGAATTGGCAGCAACGTTTCGTTGATCAGGGTTGATTTGCCGCTGCCCGATACCCCTGTAACGCAGATAAATTTTCCCAGCGGGAAGTCGGCATCAACCGATTTGAGGTTATTCCCGGATGCTCCCCTGAGCGAGAGGAGTTTTTCATTGCCATTCCGGCGGACAGAAGGGACAGCGATTTCCTTCGAACCAGTCAGGTACTGGGCTGTTAGCGTACCACTTTTCACAACTTCGGAGGGTATTCCGCATGCTACGATCTCTCCTCCAAATCGGCCTGCATGGGGCCCCATGTCGATCAGATAGTCTGCCTGTAGCATCATGTCGCGGTCGTGCTCCACCACAATGACCGAATTTCCGGTATCCCTGAGCTGTTGCAGGGAGTGAATCAGTCGAAGGTTGTCGCGGTGGTGCAGGCCGATACTGGGTTCATCCAGGATGTAAAGAACATTGACCAATTGTGAGCCAATCTGCGTAGCCAGACGGATGCGTTGGGATTCACCTCCCGAAAGTGTGGCCGAAGGTCGGTCGAGGGAAAGATAGTTTAATCCGACGTCCATCAGGAAACTCAAGCGGGTAATGATCTCCTTGTTTACTTCTGCAGCAATCAATAGCTGTCGTTTGGTCATTCGATCGCCAATGGCTGTGAAAAATGTGGCCAGTTCACCAATATCCATCCCGGCCAGTTCTGCAATATTTTTTCCGTCAATTTTAAAATGGAGGGGTTCTTTTTGCAACCGTTGTCCCTTGCATTCCGGACAAATGCAGGTTTTATGAAACTGATCGGCCCATTTTTGAGCTGTCTTGGAAAGGTTGTCATTCTTGTCGTTGACCACATATTTGACGATCCCTTCGTAGGTCATTGTATAATCAACCGAACTACCCAGCGGCGAATTTTTTAGTTGGATCCGCTCTCCGGTTCCGTGCAGGATGGCATTGAGGAGCTCCTCGTCAAGTTCCCCAACAGGCATCTTGAGGGTAAAATTGTACTTCTCTGCCAGCGCCTCCAGCTGCCAGAATATCAGGGTATTCTTGTAGGGGCCCAGCGGGGCAATTCCTCCCTGGTTGATCGAGAGCAGGGGGTCCGGTACAATCCGGGAAAAGTCAATCTCGTTGATCACACCCAGACCATTGCATTTTGGACAGGCACCCTGCGGGGAGTTGAAGGAGAAGCTGTGCGGAGCAGGATCATTGTAGGAGATGCCTGTGGTTGGACACATCAGATGCCTGGAAAAATAGCGTACGCTTCCTGAGTCAGGGTTGAGAATCATGACAATGCCCTCCCCATGCTTCATGGCCCTGTCGAGCGATTCCCTCAGCCTTTTCCTGTCCTTCTCCTCAACGATGAGTTTGTCTATCACCATCTCTATGTGGTGTCCCTTGTACCTGTCTACTTTGTACCCATGGGTCAGTTCGACGATTTCACCATCCACCCTGGCATGCAGAAACCCTCTTCTGCGGATCTGCTCAAAGAGTTCACGGTAATGACCCTTGCGTCCTTTCACAACGGGAGCAAGCAGAATGGCGCGTTTGTTGCTGTAATCCTGAAGGATTAGTTCAATGATTTGGTCATCACTGTATTTTACCATCTTTTCGCCGGTGTTGAAGGAGAATGCCTCCCCGGCACGTGCGAAGAGAAGCCGGAGAAAATCGTAGATCTCCGTAACCGTACCAACGGTGGATCGAGGGTTTTTGTTGGTGGTTTTTTGCTCTATCGAGATAACCGGACTCAATCCGGTAATCTCATCCACATCTGGGCGTTCCATATTGCCAAGGAAACTTCTGGCATAGGCCGAAAAAGTTTCGATGTAACGGCGCTGTCCCTCCGCGTAGATGGTGTCGAATGCCAGTGATGACTTTCCACTACCACTCAGACCAGTGATCACGGTAAGTTTGTTCCTGGGAATCTCTACCGTTATATTTTTCAGGTTGTGCTCGCGAGCGCCCCTTACTACAATTTTTTCTTCACCCTCCATGAGTCGATGATTCAATTTTTTTCCTGGATAAAGCTGCGCATGCCGGGTTCCGGGATCTTGATCAGGTAGCTTTTGCGGGAAGGATTTTTAAGGTAGGATTGTCTTAACCATGGATTGAAATACTTCAAGATTTTGTAGTTAATGCCATGATCGTGTGCATATTCTGCAAAATTGGTTACACTCCCTTTTAACTCTACCACTTTGCAGTCAAGAACCGGATATTTTTCTTCTTCGGTAACTTTGAATCCATATTTTTCAGGATTTTCCATGATTAACTTCAGTGCAAGAATCCGGTATACATATCTTGCGGTTTCGTCGTTGAGCAACAGGTCGAAATAGTTCTTGCTATCCTGTAGCTCTGTTTGGCGTTTGATCCCACTGATTCCTGCATTGTAGGAGGCGGCCACATTGATCCAGTTCCCGTAATGACGGTAGGAGCGATTGAGGTAACTGCAGGCAGCTTCGGTTGATTTCTCGATATGGTAGCGCTCATCCACCTCCAGATTGATCTCCAGTCCATTTTCGATGGCTGCCTTTTTCATCAGTTGCCACAATCCGACGGCTCCGGCGGGTGAGGTAATTTTTTCCTGGAAGCCGCTTTCAGCAACACATAGATACTTGAAATCATCCGGAATGTTGTTTTTTTTCAGGATTGGTTCAATTACCTTGAAGTAGCGTTTCGATTTTTTGAGGTAGAGAATCGTTTGCGACTGAAAATAGCTATTTACCAGCAACTCCCGGTCCAGCGATTCACGCACATCGAAGTTTTCAAGTGAAATCTTTTCCCCTGCAAACTCCAGTTGTTCGGGTAGTGCCACAGGAGTATTGTACTGCTGTGATGGCTCTTCTGGCTTTGGTTGTTTGGGGGATGAATTGATAAAAAGACCATAGGATATTGCACAAATTGCTATCAACGAAAGACTTATGGCTAGTCTGGAAGGGGATAATCTATCTTTGAACATCGGCAGAAACTTTCGAAATTGAGAATTGGATGAATCTGCGAAGATACTTTTTTACTGCGAAGGGCGCAATGTTTTTTAAGAAAGAAACGGAAGGAAGGAGGTAGTTTGGTTCAGACTAAACTTGCACTTTGGAACCAGGAGATGCTGGGCGGGGGACTAGCAGACTGAGGGATGGATGGAGGAAGGGATCAATTGGACCAAAAGGAAAGCAGTAGGAGAATTGGGCAATATAAAGTAGGGCAGGGGAAACAGAGAGGATGGAAAAATTACGGAGAGGCTCTATTGGAAGGAGTAGGTTAACCCTGTAAAGATCCCCATCTGCAAAGGTTTGTAATTGATCTGGTCGTTGCTGCTGACGGAGTGCATGTATTGCTTGAGCCGGGGTTCCACGGTCAGCACCAGATTCTTGCCCAATCCATATCCAAGCTCGATGCCGGCTGAACCTGCATAGATGACGTCCCGGAGATTTTGGGTATTGCCATTGGTCAATTTGATGCCATTCTCTTTGATGGAAGCAAGATTTCCTACCAGGATGTTGGTACTGATTCCACCCGTTACACCCAGTGAAAATTTACTGTCAAGTACTTTGTAGGTGGCCTGAACCGGGATCTCGAGGTATTTGAAATCTTGTGAGATATCAGATCCGGTGATGTTCGTCGGACTGTTCTGCATTCCGTTGAAATAGACAATACTGGATTTTGAAGGCAAATTGAGTGAGACATCTCCTGCGATGTTGGCACTTTTTTCGACTGGTTCAAGGTAGGTGATCCCCGATTTTGCATTTAGGGCATAGGTGGTATGGGTTCCTTGCTTCATTTGTGCGAACCTGAGTCCGGTGCTGATGCTCAGCCTGTCGTTCACCTTGTAGGCTGCCATCATACCTCCACAAACGGTATTGATGGATTTGGTGACGGCTTCACCGGATGCATTGGCCTGATTCTGGGCAGCAAACATAGGCGATAATTCTGCTTTAATTCCCCAGGAACCCTTGGCGGAGCCACTTTGGCGGGTCGTTGGAGCAAAATTAGCGTCGGCAAAATAGGGAAGTTCAGCGGCTCTTTTGGTCGTTTTTGAAGCCGGCTCCGGGTTGCGTTCCCCTTTCACTGCTGCTATCTGACCATTTCCATCGGTTGCAGCAGGAATGCCTGCATTGGCTGCCTGATTTGCCAGTTGCTCTTTCCCCTCATTCCCGGTACCCGACTTTATTGGTACACTGGCCAGGGTTGCAGGCTTGAATTGTTTGGCTTTTTTAACTTTGCTTGCTGCATGATTTTGCTCCAGGCTTGCCAATTGTTGATTTTTCGCAACAGGCGTTGCCTGAGGCCTGTTTTCTGATGTAGACATCACCGGAGACCCTTGTGGTTGGGAAATAGCCGGGAGATTGTTGCCGGCATATTGTTCAGTCGTGCTTGTGTACCAACCTGCAAGCAGGATTAGCACAAGGGCAGCTGCTGCACCAAGGATTGTTCGCACCTGGTTTAACCTTCTGACCTTGCCCTGGTAAGCAACCCTTTGTTGGATCTGATCCAAAAGACCAACCGGAGGATTCCTTTCGAAATCCACCAATTTGTCTCTAAAAATCTGATCTATTGGATGCTTTTCCATTGTTATATTGCTTTATCCACAAAATTTCTTTCTGTTCCAAACAGTTCCGTTACTCTTTTCTGCAGGATCATTCTTGCCCTTGACAAATTTGATTTTGAAGTCCCTTCCGAGATGCTCATCATCTCTCCGATCTCAAGGTGGGAATAACCTTCAATGGCATAAAGGTTAAAAACCATTTTGTATCTCGGCGGCAACTCCTGAATGATCTTCATCAGTTCGTCAGCAGTAATGGAGGAGATGGTTTCCTCAACCATCTCGGTTGACTCGTAATTCTTCATCTCTTCAACCGGATAGAGCCGGTCGTTCTTTCTGAATTTTTCGAGGGCCGTGTTGACCATGATCCGTCTCATCCACCCTTCGAAAGAGCCCTTGAATTCAAACTGCCCGATCTTTGTAAAAACCCTTACAAAACCCTCCTGCAGGATATCTTCTGCGTCAGAATTGTCTTTGGCGTACCTCAGACAGACCCCATACATTCTCTGAGAGAAAAGACGGTACAGTTCAGTCTGCGCTTTGCTGTTTCCGTCACGGCATTTGTATATGAGCTCTTCTAACTGGGTCACTTTAACGAACTGATAGGTATTTTGGAACGATAGTCCGAATAACAAAAGAATCTTCGCAAATGTCCTTAAAAGTTGCTAAAGAACGAAAATAAAAGAGACCAAATATGAACTCAACTATTTTCAGAACCGGTGACCACTCTTAAGATGTAAGTAAGGGACTGAATGGTTGCGTTGAAAAGAGAAGAAAAATTAAAAAATGGAAAGAAAAATGGGTCGGATCCCTATTCTACTTTCCATTTCAATAATTGTCAAATAACTACAAAGGGATTATTTCCCGAGTAGTTCTTCCAGCTTCGAGGCAAGTGCTTCACCGCGAAGATTTTTAGCCAATATCTTTCCCTCCTTGTCGACCAGGAAGGTACAGGGGATTGCCGTTACACCGTATCTCTGTGCAATTTCACTTTGCCAGAATTTCAACTCTGAGACCTGGTGCCAAACCAGTTGATCATCGGCTATGGCCTTCACCCAAGCCTCTTTTTCACGATCCAGGGATACTCCAACTACATCAAAGCCTTTGTCCTTGTATTTTCCGTAGAGTGCTACAACATTGGGATTCTCCTGGCGACAAGGTTGGCACCATGCTGCCCAGAAGTCGATGAGCACAATTTTTCCACGGGTAGTAGAGAGGGTAAAAGTACCTCCCTCAGGAGTAGGTAGCGTAAAATCCGGAGCCATGGAACCGACATCGGTAGCCCTCTTTTTATCGGCTATTTTTTTCAGTTCTCCTACATAGATGGAGGGGTGTACGGATGGATCCAAAAAGGCAATCAACGTATCAATATCAGCGGCAGAGATGGTCTGACCAAACTGCATCATGGCAATCAGCGGAGATACCGTCGATTTTTTGTGCTCACGGATAAAATTTTTGGCATACACATTCAGGTTTTGCACCATGGCCTCATAGTCGATCTGGGCTTTTTTCATTCCCTCCTGATCTCCGTTTTGCTGGGCACTCATGTACCGTTGTTGCATACCCTGAGCCTCCTTGGAGAGGTTGTTCAACTCCAGCTGGAATACTTTAAACTCTTCGTTGGATTTAGAGCCCTTCACAACTGTTTTGTCCAGGCTGTCAGACCAGGCTTGCAACGAAATTGTGCCATTCTCGGCAAAAAATTGTGCCACCATCGCCTGTTGACCCATGGCCACAAAACGCAATTCAGGAAGATCTGCTTTGCCGGTGAGTTGGAATTGTCCTTTGGCTATCGAAGTGGAATCTTCAACAACCCATTTCCCGTCTGCAAACTTCATCAACTGAATCTGTCCGCTCTCTTTTCCTTTGATCTCCCCTTTGACCACAAATTTATCGGGTTTGGCACAGGAGTAGATACTACAGGCGATCAACCCCAAAAACAACATTTTTTTAATCATCTGACTCTCTTTGTTAAGGGTTGATCAACAACCCGTGTTTGAATAACAGGATCAAAATTAGGAAACATTTTGATATAGCAGATAAGCCCAGGGGCATTTAATGTTTACCCATGGCTTCAAAATAATTTTCCAGCAACTCTTGCGCCGCTGCAAACGGACTGATTTTTTCTTCAGAAACCTCCTTCTCCAGAATCCCCAGTGCATTCTTAACCGCTTTGTTTTTGTAAAAATTGTTTCTTAACTGGGAATCTATGGTTTCAAACATCCAATACCTTGACTGCGTTGCGCGGCGCTCTTCGAAATAGTGGTTTTCTTTTACCAGCCTTACATAGTCATCAATGCATTGAACAATCTCTTCAATCCCGGTTTTGCGAAGGGAAGAACAGGTTTTCACCTGGGGTATCCAGCCGGACAATGTGGGGGGGAACAGATGGATTGCATTGCGGTAGAGGGTTGCTGCAGTATTTGCCTTCAGGATGTTGTCTCCATCAGCTTTGTTGATCACAATGGTATCTGCCATCTCCATGATGCCTCTTTTGATACCCTGCAACTCGTCGCCGGCACCCGCAATCTGTAAAAGCAGAAAGAAGTCGACCATGGAATGGACCGTTGTCTCCGATTGGCCAACTCCTACGGTCTCAATTAAAATGGTGTCAAAACCGGCAGCCTCACACAAAAGGATGGTTTCTCTTGTTTTTCGGGCAACTCCGCCCAGAGAGCCAGAAGATGGACTGGGCCGTATATAAGCGTTTGGATTGGCCGAAAGCTCTTCCATCCTGGTTTTGTCGCCCAGAATCGAGCCTTTCGATCGCTCTGAACTTGGGTCAATGGCCAGCACGGCCAATTTCTTTCCTTGGTTGGTGAGGTAGGTGCCAAAAGACTCGATGAAGGTACTTTTGCCGGCACCGGGAACTCCTGTAATGCCGATGCGAACAGAGTTTCCTGAGTATGGAATGGCACGGCCAATAATCTCCCTGGCCATTCGCTGATGTTCAGGCTTGTTGCTTTCAATCAGGGTAACTGCCCTGCTCAGGATGGTCCTGTTGCCAGAAAGAATGCCTTCACAGTACTGTTCGGTGGTCAACTCCTTCCGCTGGTTCTTTTTCAGGAACCGGTTTACAGCATCGGTATTCACTGTTTCCGGCTGCTCAATCCCTTTGTTGACTGAGAGTCCTGCGTATGCAGGATCATTTTCAGGGTGATAAACAATGCGGCCTTCAGTCATCTTACCGTGGATTTGTGGTGGAACAGGCAGAATTGCCCGGAGGGAGTGGTTGATTTCGGTTTACCACAGTATTACCCTCCGACTTCTCTGCTGGGTTGGTTTTTCGCCTGATGTCGTTTGTAAATCTCCTCTTTTATTGAGGCTTGCTTACATTCCCCGAGATCCTTAAAATCGTAGTCGACTGGTTGGGGTCGTTGGAGATGATGGTAATTACCTTGTTTTGCAACCCCAATTTACCGTTGGAGTCAAAAATTACCTTTAGATCGGTATTCATTCCCGGCTTGATGACATTGGATGCAGGATTGACAGCCGTGCAACCACAGGATGCTTTGACACTGCGGATGTGTAAGTCACTTTTACCTTTGTTTAAAATCTTAAAGCTGTACTCAACTTTTTTACCCTCTGTAATCTCCCCAAAATCAAAAACACGCTCGTTAAAATCAATACTGGGCGCGCTTTGAAGCTCTTTCTGGGAGAGTTTGGAAAAATCCTCTTCTACAGTGGCAGTTACATTGATTCCGTAATTGTAGTTTTCTTCGCCATTGAAGGTCAGGTAGACTCTTGCATTCTGGAATCCAAGCTCCGGAACCTTTGCACCGTCGAAAGTTACTACAATGTAACCGGTCGCATTGGGCTCTACCGTTACAGGTGCCGTTTTGACCGAAAGATAAGCCAGTACACCCTTCAACCCGATGGTAACTTTTTGGCCGGAGGTGTTGATGAATTTTAGGGAGTCCGTCTTCTTTTCATTGTTTTTGATACGCACAAACGAAAGGTTGTTGTTGAGCATTCTGAGCTTGCCCAGATCGACAGGGTACTGTTCAGCAATGGAAAGTGTTTTTGGCTGCACCTCCCCCGAAATCTTCAACACCTGTATGCCGTTCATGATGTTGGCCGAGATTGTTACCGTCTTATCGAATGCTCCCGGACGACCCAGTGGATTGTAGGAAACTTTGACAAAGCCCGTTTTTCCGGGAAGAACCGGCTCCCTGCTCCATTCAGGAGTAGTACAGCCGCAGGAGGCACTAACATTGGAGATCACCAGCGGGACTTTACCGATGTTTCTGAACACAAAGCTATATTCGGCAAGTCCGGCATCCTCCTTGATCTTTCCGTAATTGTGTTCAATTTTTTCGAATGCCATTTCAGCGGAGGACTGGGCAACAACATTTGACCCAATCAAGAGCAGTATGGCTACTGAAAGGAAATTTAAAATTCTCATATATCTCTAATTTTTATGTTAAAATTATATCTGTTAGGATCTTTGGTACCTGTTGGTTTTAAGAACAGGTGCCAATACACGTTACAAAACTAAAAAAATGCTGGATTGGATGCAATTTTCAGCCTCTTTTATTCATCCCCAAAATAGACCCCCATTTTTCTGGCTTTTTCGATCAATTGGTCGTTCGGATCCACCAGGCTGAGTTTTCCGCCCACTTTATCCAGGGGAACAGAGCCGATTTTACCATTCCGGATGGCTACCATCTGTCCATAATCCCCCTTTGCGATTAGCTCTGCTGCATAGGCCCCATACCGGGTTGCAAGGATGCGGTCCATGGCAGACGGACTTCCTCCCCTTTGAATGTATCCCAGACGGGTATCGCGGGTTTCAATTCCAGTCAGGGTCTGAATTCGTTCGGCAATATAGGCCGAGGCTGAAAGGTGAGGGGGATGGTCAATACCCTCTGCGACAACCACAATCGAATAGGGTTTCTTCATCAGGAACCTGTTCTCTATCGCTTTACACACACTTTCGATGGTATATTTTATCTCGGGGATCAGGATGATATCTCCACCTCCGGCCAAACCTGCGTACAAGGCAATCCAGCCTGCATCGTGACCCATCACCTCAATGACCATGGCGCGCTGGTGAGAGTTGGCTGTTGTATGAAGCCGGTCGATCGCTTCGGTTGCAATGGTTACAGCGGAATCAAAACCAAAAGTTACTTCAGTTCCAAAAACATCGTTGTCAATGGTTTTGGGTACTCCAATCACGTTGATCCCCATTTTCTGCAACTGAGCTGCAGTTTTCATGGTTCCGTTTCCACCAATGCAAACAACACAATCCAGCTTCAGATCATGGTAATTCTTCTTGATCAGTGCCGGCTTTTCGTTGGTTTCTTCCCCCTTTTCCATTTTAAACGGTTTTTCACGCGAGGTTCCAAGAATGGTCCCTCCAACCGTCAAGAGTCCGGAAAGCTTGGCCTCATCCAGTACAATGTACTCTTTCCAAATCAGCCCACTGTATCCGGCGGTAAAACCAATAACCTCCATGCCATGATTCAGGATAGCAGTTTTTCCTACCCCACGAATGGCTGCATTAAGTCCGGGACAGTCTCCTCCCGCAGTCAAAATACCAATCCTTTTCTTCATAGCACTGAAATTTTCTATCGTTGTCAAATACGTCCTAACACCGGGCAAAGTTACAATGATTCATTTGTACCATCGTTAATTCACTTTTTTTTATTTCTTTTTCTCAAAATTTGTATTTTAGCACTTCGAAATAATCATTTAACCTTTTTTACTATGAGAAATGTGCTACTGTCTTATTTGGCCGTTGCTGCGCTAGCGGTAAGTTGCAATACATCACCAAAAAAGAGTGGATCTGAAGCTGACAAAGGCAACGAACAACAAAAAAGTGGGACTGTGCAGGAATTGAATAAACTCACTCCTTCCGAATCAGCACAAGGATGGATCCTGATGTTTAACGGGACGACAGGTGAAGGATGGCGCGGTGTCAATAAAACTGATTTTCCGGCAGGATGGATCGTGGAAGAGGGAGCACTTAAATGTGTTGGTTCAGGCATGGGAGAAGCTGGAGCTGCCAATGGCGGGGATATCCTCTATTCACCAAAAATGTTTTCCAATTTCAATTTGAAGATGGAGTGGAAAATTTCCCAGGGTGGAAACTCCGGGATCTTTTACCTGGGCCGTGAGCAAAAAGATTGGCCGATCTGGAAAACAGCTCCCGAAATGCAGGTTCTCGACAATGACCGCCACCCGGATGCCATGTTGGGCAAGGACGGAAACCGCCAGGCTGGATCTCTCTATGACCTGATTCCGGCGAAACCACAAAATACAAAACCGGCCGGGGAGTGGAACAGCATCGAAATCATCTGTTACCAGGGATCGGTGGTGCACAAGCAAAATGGGGAGACAGTTCTGGAATACCACCTTTGGACCCCCGAGTGGAATGAGATGATCAAGGGCTCCAAATTTCCGGGGTACAATCCGGATTGGGCAAATGTTCCCAAGGAGGGTTACATTGCCTTGCAAGACCATGGTAATGATGTTTGGTACAGGAACATCAAGATCAGACCGCTGTAATAAAGTTTAGAATGTTTGAAAAGTTTGAAGGGTTTGAAATGTTGCAATGAACGTTTCAAACCCTTCAAACATTATAAACCCTTCAAACAATTTTACACCACCTTTATTCAATCGAGTATTCTACACTAACAACTACCCTTACCTTCTTGTAGATATCGGATACCCCGGTCATGTAGCCTCCATCTCCCTGGTTGGAGAGCGCCTCGTCACGGTCAACAATGGTGAACAGCCCCTGGTTGGCCCTTTTCAATTTTCCCAGGTTGGTATGGCTTTCATTGGTAAATTGAATTGCTGCATTTTTGGCATTCTTTGTGGCCTCGGTCAACATGACCGGTTTTATCTCGTTGAGGCCCGTAAAATAGTAGCGGATGGCTCCTTCGTATTCGTTGGCATTGTTCAGTACGACACCTGCTTTGAGCAGTTCATCTGTCATCCTGCTCACCTTCTGAAGATTCTCGACATCGTTGCTGCGTACCTGGATGATCCTGTCAATGATGTACCTGAAGCTGTTGCTGGCATTGAAATTGGCATAATCCTGGGCCATCTTGTCGCTGACAATCAAATCTTTCTGAATAACCTCTTCCGTTTTGATTCCGTTTTTCAGGAGGAATGCCGTCACTTTGTCCTTAACCTCCTCAATGGCCTTGCTTCCATCCATCAGATCATTGTAGGCAACCCGGCATTTGATGGTCCAGACGGCAAAATCAGATTTGACCTCCCTTTCCGAAAATCCTTTGACAGATATGGATCTGTCCTCTTTTTTAAAACGCTGCAGAGCCCTTCCCAAAATTAATGCGTTTAATACAACGCCCAGGATAATTGTGCCTGTGATAATGAACACTTTTTTGGTTTCCATATGCTAAAGTATTTAGGTTGTAACTTTCTTCATTCAGCCAGAACTATTTTTGGGATCCATTGAAAACCCTCTGCCAAGCTTTGCAGAAATGACCATGTCCCATTGCTCTCATTGCGTTCACCGCGTTCCTTGCCCAAGACTATTGTCAAGATGTTGAAAAAAGGAATTTGCATCCACAATATTCCATTGTTTCTTCCAGGTAATAATTTCCCAAATGACAACCAGGCCTTTTCTTTTTTGGTCCTCGCTTCTTTTGCAATTTCCTTTTAAAGGTATAAAATTTTGTTTGAAAGAAAATTCAATCTGGAGCGTAGCCTGACTCATTCAGAATTTTGTGGCAGTCGTGCTCTGCCATCAATCCTTGTACAGTTGTCCCGGGATTCTGTTTCATGTAGCTCTTCACAATCTGCCAACCAATCCAAACCCCTGTTTTCCCGGGAGATTTTTGTCCGAAGGGCGTAGTAAAGGGTGCCGGATTGATGAATCTGACCAAATTCATCCGGTCGCTTGAAAAAAGCATTTTGTTCTCAACCAGATAGCTCCACATTTCGGATTCATGTTCTTTGCACCATGAAAGCTGTTTCTGATTGATACCGATCTTTAGACTATCCGGTCCGTCAGGGACGAGTGCATCCAAAAAGTAGAGCAGTTTCCCCTGGTGTATCATACCGGATACCAGATTTTCAGCATTCCCTTTGTATTCGAATTGTTGGGAGGCCCAGCCATAGAGCACATCGTATACCAATTTTTGTGGTACCAGGTTGGCTCTCTTGTACATTGGCCATCCCAGCCGCCGGTAAAAATCACAATCCGATCCAAGGTAATTGTCCAGACTAATACCAATGGCACCCGGCATGGTGACGATGGATTGGTTGAATTCTGACAGGTAGGTGTAAATTTTGGGAATGGAGGTTTCCGGATAATAATAGAGGTGGTGTTTGAAGGCTTTTTCGAGTTGCAGCTCATGGTAGCTGAAATCTCGAAAGATGGAGTCCGATCTCTTTTTGACTTCAGCGATGGTACTTCCCTGAAGAAATGTCAAAAGGTAGCTGTTGTAAATCGAATCTTGTGGTTCACCGATGGCCAGAACCTCAATGTTGTACAAGCTAAAAAAATCACCGTATTTTTTTTGCAGTTCAGGTACAGCAAGATCTATATTGTTTGGGGTCACAGCAAATAGATCCTGGTCGAGGCGCTCAGCCGACAGGGAGAGTTTAATGCCGGATGTGTTTATTTTAAGAGGGTTGGAGTTGCAGGACACCAATGTGAGCAGCAGGAAAAATAGGATGGTCTCTTTTCGCTTCAGCATCATTGTCGGGGTGTTAAGTGTATTGTTTGCGCCGATACCTCACAAATGGCACCGGAACTCCTTTGTTTTAGGGTGTGAATTTATCTATTTTTGTCAAATCGGCAGACAAAAATTTGCAGTTATCCGGTAGAATCTACTTTTCGTCCTACTTAAGCACCAGCGAACCATGAGAATAGCCTTGGCTCAATTGAATTACCATGTTGGAAATTTCCCTGCAAACAGTGCCCTAATCATCGCAGCCATTGAAAAGGCCAAGGTGGAAGGTGCAGATCTGATCGTCTTCTCTGAGTTGTCTGTGTGTGGTTATTATCCCAACGACTTGCTTGAGCGGCTCGAATTTGTCCGTGAGGCCCAGCAGGCCATCGAAACCATAGCGATCCATTGCAAGGGCATTGCGGCATTGGTTGGTGGCCCGAGTATCAATCCAAGTCCCAAGGGGAAAATGCTGTACAATTCTGCCTTTTTTCTTCAAAATGGAGCGATACAAAGCGTACATCACAAGACGCTTTTACCTACCTACGATGTATTTGACGAATATCGTCATTTTGAATCGAACAAAGCGTTCAATTTGATTGATTTGAATGGGTATAAGGTAGCAGTGACCATTTGCGAAGATCTGTGGTTCGACCAAAAGGTGATGAACTCCTTTGGCAGGGAGAATCTCTATTCCATCTCCCCAATGGAAGAATATTGCAGTCAGAAGCCTGATCTGGTTGTCAACCTTTCTGCCTCTCCATTCTCCTTTCACCAGGAGCGCATGCGAAAAGATATTGTCATTGGAAATGCCCAAAAATACCAGGTCCCGGTAGTTTATGTAAACCAGGTTGGGGCCCAGACGGAACTGATCTTCGATGGCGGTTCCCTGATGGTGGATCAACAGGGAAGGGTAGTCAGGGAGCTGGCCTATTTTAAGGAAGATTTTGCCATTGTTGATACCCCTGAAGAGGCTTTTCCTGAAGTTCAGGCTTTTGCAGACCGGAATGAAAAAGTATACCAGGCACTGGTGCTGGGGATATCAGATTATTTCAGGAAGTCGGGTTTCAGGAAGGCAACGCTCGGATTGTCAGGCGGGATTGATTCCGCACTGACCCTTGTCCTTGCAGTGAGAGCCCTTGGTGCTGAAAATGTGACGGTCTTGCTGATGCCTTCCCGTTATTCGTCTGATCATTCAGTCACTGATGCTGTAGCATTGGCCAACAAGTTGGGTGTAGCCTATGAAACATTGCCAATTCACAACATTGCAACCGCTTTTGAACAAACACTGGCCCAGACATTCCATGGTCTGGCCCCTGATTTAACGGAAGAGAACATCCAGGCAAGGGTGAGGGGAACACTCCTCATGGCATTTTCCAACAAGTTTGGACACATTGTTCTGAATACATCCAACAAGAGTGAGGCTGCGGTTGGTTATGGTACACTTTACGGGGATATGAATGGCGGATTGTCTGTTTTGGGAGATTTGTACAAAACGGAAGTCTATCAGCTTTCACGCTACATCAACAGGGAAGGCGAGATTATTCCTGAAAACACGCTGCTCAAACCACCTTCGGCAGAGCTCCGGCCAGACCAGAAGGATTCCGACTCTTTGCCTGAGTACGACCTTTTGGATGCCCTCCTCTTCCAGTACATCGACCTTTCCAAAAGTGTTCAGGAGCTTGTAGAGGCAGGTTTTGACGAGGCGATCGTCAGAAAGGTAGTAACACTCGTTAACAGAAACGAATACAAGCGTTTTCAGGCACCACCCACCCTTAGGGTCTCTTCCAAGGCATTCGGATTTGGCAGGAAGATGCCGATTGTGGCGAGGTATCCGCTTTAGTAGGACTAAGGGACTGGGGGACTAAGGGAATAGGAGAGTACGATTAATCAAAAGAATCATTTTGATAATATTTTTTCATTAAATCCGTCCCGAAGAAAACAAGACAAACCACTCCCCAAGTCCCTAAGTCTCGAAGTCCCCCAGTCTTCCCCTCTTTTTGAGATGGCTTAACCCTGTTTATTCACTTTCTCCAGTTTGGCAAGATCGGTAATCTTAATCTTCCGGCCATCCATCGCGATGATCTTCTCTCCGGCAAAAGTAGAAAGGGTTCGGATGGCATTTGAGGCAGTCATGTTGGAGAGGCTGGCCAAATCTTCGCGGGAGAGGTAAACTTTCAAGGTCTGGCCATCGTTTTCAAAGCCATATTTTTCTTTCAGGAAAATAATCGATTCAGCCAATCTGCCCCTGATGTGTTTTTGGGTGAGACTGACAGTCCGATGATTGGAGTGACCCAGCTCCAGCGCAAGATCCTTTAAGAGCGCCAGTGAAAATGAGTTGTTCTTGAGTAAAACATTGTAAAGAATATCCGGTGGAATAGTAACAATCTCTGAATCTTCGATGGCGATGGCCGTACCATTGTGGGGTTCACCTGCAATCAGTGAGCGGTAACTAATCAGACAGTTTTCAGTAAACATCCTGATAATCTGCTCTCTGCCGCTAATTCCCTCTTTGATCATTTTTACTTTTCCCTCTTTGAGGTATTGCATACCTACCGGTGGATCACCTTCCATGAAGATGTAATCATTTTTTCGGTAACGTGTATTGTATGAGTTTGATTTAAGGATAAACATCTCATCTGGAGTCAGCAAATTGAAAATGCAGTTCTCACCCCTGAATTGACTCTCAAAACCAAAATTATCGGACATTGCTCAGAAAAAATGTTGTAAAACATCTCAAAAATATATATTTCTTGCTCCAAATCAAAATCAACTACAGATTTTGCAGATTAAACACTCCCCAACCACTGATTAGACAAATTACACAAATTACACGAATTAAAAATGAAAGGCTGTCGGACTATGGGACCTAAAGATAGGAGGAGTGGTTAGGATTATATATTGCAGTATTTCTTTATACACTCTAAACCCTACAGATTTTCAAAGCTGCGTTTCCTTAGTCCTCCAGTCTAACCGTCTGGACTTACTCCTCAAAATAGATCCGCTTCACCCTTTGCCCAACAGTTGTAAGTACTTCATAGGGTATCGTGCCCATCCAATCTGCCACCAGGCTTACTGGCTGGCCTTCGCCGAAAAGCACGGCGGCATCATCCTCCTGGCATGGGATATCCGTCACATCCGCCATGCACATGTCCATACAGACAGAGCCAGTGACCGCCGCATTTCGACCGTTGATCAGGATACTTCCCACGCCATTTCCCAGGCGTCTGCTGAATCCGTCAGCATACCCTATTGGGATTACGGCTATCCTGGTAAGTTTATTGGCCACAAAACTTCTTCCATAACCCACCGTTTCACCTGGCAATACGGTTTTTAGCTGTGAGATGGCCGATTTTAGTGTGGCAACATTTCGCAATTGGGAGGAGGCACCGCTGCTGGCACCATAAAGTCCGATCCCAAGCCTAACCATGTCAAGCTGCATTTCAGGGAAGCGTTCAATGC
>CAZVTL010000029.1:0-23853 GCA_964630075.1 uncultured Tangfeifania sp. | reverse complement strand
TGGCAGCAACGCAACTATTTCAATGGCAAGGAGCTGGAAAGAAGCCAGGAGTCGGAAGAGAACTTTAAAGCCGAATGGAAAGCCATCATCGACCAGCACATCTCCTACCCCTCCATCGTTACCTGGGTCCCCTTCAACGAAGCCTGGGGACAGTTCAAAACTGCCGAGATAGCAGCATGGAGCAAACAATTCGACCCATCCAGACTGGTGAACAGTGCCAGTGGAGGTAATTTCTACCCGGTTGGCGACATGATGGACATCCACAACTATCCGGCCCCGGATCTGGCCATGTACGATGGCAAAAGGGTTTGTGTGCTGGGAGAATATGGAGGCATTGGATTACCGGTTGAAAGCCACCTTTGGGTCAAAGACCGCAACTGGGGATATGTGCAGTACAAAACTTCCGAAGAGGCCACCAATGCCTACATTGACCTCGCTGAAAAGCTAAAAGTACTGATCCCCCGCGGATTTTCAGCGGCTGTCTACACACAGACCACCGACGTGGAGATGGAGATCAACGGACTGATGACCTACGACCGGAAGGTAATCAAACTGGATGAAACCAGAATTGCAAAGGTGAACAAGGAGGTTTGTAATTCACTGAGATAAAAGGTTAAAGGCTAAAGGTTAAAGTGTGGGACTCCCAATACCAGAGGTCATAAAATAAGAGCGTGTGAATGCAAATCCATACGCTCTTATTTTAGCTTTCTGCACGAATGCATCACAGCTACAATGCCACTTTATCCTTTAACTATTATCCTTTAACCTTCTCTTTAGAGTCCTTTCATCGAAAACGCAATCCTCTTCCTCGGGATATCCACCTCCACCACGCGAACCTTTACATGTTGCTGCAATTTAACAATTTCGGCCGGATCGCTTACAAACTTGTCAGCCATTTCGCTGACATGGACCAGCCCATCCTGTTTGATCCCTACATCGACAAAGGCGCCGAAACGGGTGATGTTGGTGACAATGCCCGGCAACACCATCCCCGGAACCAGGTCCTGCATGGCATAGATCCCGTCTGCAAACTCAAAATGTTTGATGCCCGATCGTGGATCCCTGCCGGGTTTGGACAATTCGGCAAGAATATCCGTCAAGGTAGGAAGTCCCACCTCTTTGCTGACATACTTTTTCAAATCAATTTTTGAGGTCAGCTGCTATTTCCCGATCAATTCACCCAGGGGGATCCCGAGGTCGGAAGCGATCTTCTCCACCAGTTTGTAACGCTCCGGATGAACAGCTGAATTGTCAAGCGGATTTTCTGCCCCTGAAATGCGGAGAAAACCTGCACACTGTTCATAGGCCTTTGGTCCCATGCGCGGAACTTTCCGCAACATTTCCCGTGAGGGAAAAGGGCCGTTTTCCTTGCGGTACGCCACAATATTCTGTGCCAGGGTGGCATTGAGTCCGGATACGTAATTGAGCAGGTGGCTACTGGCGGTATTGAGATCAACCCCGACCTTGTTGACACAGGATTCAACAGAAACCTCCAGTGAACCTTGCAGCATTTTCTGGTCTACATCGTGCTGGTACTGCCCTACGCCAATGGCCTTCGGATCAATCTTCACCAGCTCTGCCAAAGGATCCATCAACCTGCGGCCAATGGAGATGGCTCCCCTCACCGTCACATCGTACTGGGGAAATTCATCCCGCGCGATTTTGGAGGCAGAATAGACGGATGCTCCATCCTCGCTCACCACAAACACCTGCAAGTCGCGGTCGAAACGCATCTTCTTGAAAAAGTTTTCAGTCTCCCTACTGGCGGTTCCGTCGCCTATTGCGATGGCATCGATCTTGTAACTTCCCACCAGCGAACTGATCTTTCGCATGGCCTGGTTGACCTCCGACTGCGGCGGATGCGGGTAGATGGTCTCGTTGTGAAGGAGGTTTCCTTGTGCATCCAGGCAGACCACCTTGCATCCTGACTTATAACCGGGATCAATGCCCATCACACGCTTCTGTCCCAGTGGTGGTGCAAGTAACAGCTGCCGAAGGTTTTCTGCAAAGACTTTGATCGCCTCCAGGTCGGCACGCTGCTTGGAGTCGTTGAAAAATTCAGTCTCAATGGAGGGGGCCAGCAATCGTTTGTAGGCATCCATGATGGCCAGTGCAACCTGTTCGCTGCTTTGGTTGCGGGAGGTAACAAAATAACCCTCCAATCTGCCGATGGTGCGCTCATCATCGGGTGATACCGATAACTTCAGAAAGCCCTCCTTTTCACCCCTGCGCATGGCCAGCAGCCGGTGCGACGGACATTTGTGAAGTGGCTCGGAGGAATCAAAATAATCGCGGTACTTGATACCCTCCTCCTCCTTTCCTTTTGCTACTTTGGAGAAGATGACAGCCTCCCTTGCAAAACTGTTTCGGACAATATTCCTTGCTCCGTTGTGTTCGTTAACCGTTTCGGCAATGATATCCCTGGCTCCTGCCAAAGCCTCTTCCGTATCATGAACCTGGTCATTCAAAAACCGCAGGGCCCTGGTGGCCGGATCCTTCTCCAACTGACTCATGAGTATTTCGGCCAAAGGTTCCAGCCCCTTCTCCCTCGCTATGGTTGCGCGCGTCCTTCTTTTGGGTTTGTAAGGGAGGTAAATATCCTCCAACTCGTTGAGCTGGTAGCAGTTTTCTATCGTGGCCTGAAGCTCAGGCGTCAGCAGATCCTGCTCCCCTACCGACTTCAGGATGGTCTCTTTGCGCTTTTCCAGCTCGCTGAACCGCTCATCCTCCTCTTTGATCCTTGCCAGTTCAACTTCATCCAGGCTACCAGTCATCTCCTTGCGGTACCTGGCGACAAAAGGGATGGTAGCCCCCCCGTCATATAAATCCAAAACACTGATTACTTGTGCCTTAGACACACCAACTGCTCCGGCTATTTTTTCAAGAATCTTTTCCTTTCTCATACACGCAAAGTTAGAAGATTCTTGCTTTTAAACCTGAAAACAATGTAAAAACCTGATAGGATTAAGGCTCTTCCATCTCTTCCTGCTCTTTTTGCCACTCGAGGTCATCCGAATCATCTTCCCCATCCCATTCAGGCGTCACCTGCAGAGCTGGCGCCTGATGCCGAAAGAAAAATGCCATGCAAAAACCAGAGATGCCGCCCCAAAGATGGGATTCCCAGGATATTTCAGGCTTAATCGGGAAGATACCCCAAAATAGCCCCCCATAAAAAAAGGCAACGACCAGTGAGATCGTAAGCAACCGGATGTTATGGCTTAACACACCACTCAGGAAAAGAAATGCAGCCAGTCCATAAATAAGTCCGCTGGCACCAATGTGCAATGCCTCGCGTCCTCCCAACCAGACGAATATGCCTGAAAACAGATAAATCAGCAGAAATATGAGATAGGGAGATTTCCGGTAGAAAAAGAACAATGAAAAAATTAACACCACCAAAGGAAATGTATTGGCCATCAGATGTGCAAAATCCCCATGTATCAATGGGGAGAAGAGAATGCCCTGCAATCCCTTCAGATCCCTTGGAAGAATTCCCCGGAAAGAGAAATTAAAGGAGAATTCGTATTCCACCAGTTTAATTAACCAGAGTATCACCACAAATACCACTGACACGAAGAGCGCATAGATGCCAACATGCTTGTCTGTTTGGTATTGCTCATCAGAATAATTACCTGGATAATAGCGGGAAAGAAGTGACATCTTGCAGCGAGTTGAACCTTCGGCGTTGTTAATCCTCCAAATATAGTTGATTCAACGCAAAAAAATAGAGTTCCCGGCATGCACATGACCTCAAGACAATGACCATACAATAGACCTCATCGGCCAATACTTCTGCCGGACGGGGTGACAACTATCCGCTTGCTTCAAGAACAAAATGCAGCAAATATTGGTTATAAGTAGAATAATTGAGCCATTTCAAACAAATGTATGCCATTTTGGGTGGGGATATTGAAGGGAGATCCCAACAAACAATAATTTTTATGATTAAATTTAGAGCTTCCTAACGATCCCAATTGATCAATTATGACGATAAAACGAATTCTTGTAGCGGAAGACAACAAGCTCATCCTCGATACAGTGGTATTCAAACTGCAAAAAGATGGATATGAGGTTGTCAAGGCCATTGATGGCAAGGAGTGCCTCCAATACTTAAAAAGCGGGAGTTATGACCTGCTCATCACCGATCTGTTTATGCCCTTTGTCAGTGGTCATGAAATAATATCCATTGTTCGCGCAGAAATGAAATCGGACCTGCCGATTCTTGTTCTTTCAGCAGCCGGAGCCGAGGAGACCGTTTTGAAGGCCTTTGAAATGGGCGCAGATGACTACATGATCAAACCGTTCAGCCTGGGAGAACTCTCCATTAGGGTAAAGAAGATACTGGTCTCAAGAAGACCATGATCGAGTAAAACACGACCAAAACGAAACCGCAGATGAAGTTAAAATACCTGACTATGTTGCTGGTGCTGGCGCTATTCCTGATTCAACCGGGATTTTCCAGCGAGCGCGAAAGCGTGGCAGATGCCCCGGCTGCAGCCTCAGGGACAAACCCCGACTCCCAGTTTGTTCAGAAGAGAGAGCCGACCACTCCTGCCAATCAGAAGGAGGAAAAATCTTATTATCAGATTGAAATCAAAAAAAATCGTACCAACAACAATGGATCCCAAAGAATATTGTCCGGTTTTAACAACAGGAATCTGCGGGCGAAGTTGATCACCTTTCGGGAATATCTGCCAAAAAACCTGAAGGAGTCTTACATGATGGTGGTTGACAATGCATTCCGTTTCCCAGTTGTTTTCTACATCTTGACCTTTATCATCCTGTTTGCCATGAATGTCTTCATTGTAATAGGCATGCTGTTTGTTACCAATAGAATCAAGAATCTCCGCAAAAGTATAAGGATCAAGATCCGCGAACGCTATGAAATCATCCTGACAGATTTGCTGTTACAAGTCATTGATACCCGTCAAGCTGTCCAGCTATTATCGAACCCCAAACAGAAAAGAAATTACAACCTGTTGATTGATGTGATGATGGATTTTCAGAAAAGCTTTAGGGGTGAAGCGGACAGACAAATTATTGAATTATACCAAACCCTGGATTTGGGCAGATTATCCTACAACAAAACCTTCGCCATCTCCACTTATGAGCAGGTAAAGGGGATCAGGGAATTGACCAACATGCACCCCATCCATGCAACTGAAATGATCATTCCAAGGCTGAACGATCCCAATGACATCGTTCGTGCCGAAGCCCAAATCTGCTATCCTTATGTCAACAAGGAAGATCCGTTTGGCTTCCTTGGTTTTCTTGAAAAACCATTTTCCCAATGGGCCCAGCTCAATATCTACTACTACATCAAGATTCATGAACTACCCGTTCCCTCATTTGACAGATGGATCAATTCCAGCCATATGAATGTAGTGAATTTTTGCCTCCTGATGATGGATCTTTTTCAGCAGCATGAAAATTCTGCAGTGGTCATAAGGTTATTGCGCCATCGGGAGGAAGCCACCCGGAAACTGGCAATCAACACTTGCGGGAACCTGCAACTATTTGAGAGTAAACCTGAATTGAAAAATATTTACAAAGAAGAAACCACGAAGAATAAAATTTATATTCTTAAAGCGTTTTCAAATTTAGGTGATGAAAGTGACCATCAGTTCCTGGAAGAGATCCTTCGAAACAGTATCATCCCAATTCGGCTGGAGGCTTGCAGGATCTTGTACCATATGAGCGAGACCGGAAGAATCCATCTGGAGGAAGTCAACCACTCCATGGATTTCGCACTCACTCCCTTCATCGACCATATCAAAGATCCAAGAAACTAAACCATGATATTTCACTTTCTCTCAAATTTTACCGAAGCGATCATCCTGATCTATGCCATCGCGCTATTTTCAGTATACCTCATACTGTCTATCTTCTCAGCCAAAGAGTTGCTGAAATTTTATCATTCAGAGAAAATCACCAATTACGACGCCATCATCTCCTCACCCTTTGCCCCATTGGTATCCATCATTGCCCCGGCCTACAACGAATCGATGACCATTGTGGAGAACATCCGGGCTTTGTTGTCACTCTACTACCCAAATTTCGAAATCATCATTGTGAATGACGGAAGCAAGGATGATACCCTGGCCAAAGCCATTGAAGCTTACAACCTCGAAAAAGTCCCCTATGTAGTCGATTACCAGATCCAATGCAACGAGATCCTGGATATTTACAAATCAAAGAAAAAAGCATTCAACAACCTTACAATTATCAACAAAATCAATGGAGGGAAAGCCGATGCCCTGAATGCCGGGATTAACATTGCAAAGGGCAAATATTTTATAGCCATTGATGTAGATTCAATTATCGATCCTTATGCACTCCAGAAGTTAGTACTTCCTTTTCTTGCCGCAACAAACGAAAAGGTAATAGCAACTGGGGGTGTGATAAGAATTGCCAATTCATGTAAAATTAAGGATGGACAGCTCATTGAAATTAATGTACCGGACAAATTCTTACCCCGGTGCCAGGTGATCGAATACAACAGGGCTTTTCTTCTTGGCCGGCTGGCCTGGAGCCGGCTTGACGGTTTGTTGCTGATTTCAGGCGCCCTGGGACTATTTGACAAGGAGATCGCCATTGGATGTGGCGGATACTATCCCAAAACAGTAGGGGAAGATATGGAGATCGTGGTCAGAATGAGGAAATACATGGCCAACCGGAAGGAAAAATACAAGGTTGTCTACATTCCGGAGCCACTCTGCTGGACGGAGGCCCCCTCGAGCCTGCGGATACTTGGGAATCAGCGTAACCGCTGGACACGCGGTACAATCGATACCATTCTCCTCCACAAGGATGTCTTTTTCAATCCTAAATTTGGTGTGATGGGTATGCTCTCTTTCCCTTATTGGGTGTTTTTTGAATGGTTCGCACCCATCGTTGAAATACTGGGGATTCTTTACTTTGTAATCATAGCCATATTTGGATATCCAAACTGGCCTTTCTTCAGCATCATGCTGTTTTTTGTATATCTTTTTGCAGTCCTCTTTTCCACCTATGCCATTTTATTCGATCATTTGGTCTTTCACCGCTATACGAAAAGGAAAATGCTGCTTAGATTACTCGTAACGAGCTGGGTTGAACCATTCATTTACCATCCGATGGTTGCGTGGTGGGCGCTGAAAGGCAATTGGGACTACTTTGTCAAGAAAAAGAAGGTTTGGGGCAACATGACAAGAGTTGGATTCTCGGGGGATGAAGCCAAACAGCGGGTGGCCAAACCCTAATCTTCCACAATATTTCCCAAATCAATGTAAAAAGTGGTCCCCTTCCCGGGATCGGTGGTGAAATTTACCTTCCCTCCCAGGCATTGCTCGCCAAAAACTTTCATACTATAGGTACCCAATCCGCGCTGGACACCTTTGGTAGAGAAGGATCGCATGAAGACCTGCATCTCGACCTCCGGGGGCATGAAAGAGTTGTTGTGTACCGAAATCCGGACCTTGTCCCCAAGCTTTTTAGCCGTCAGGAGGATCCTTTCACCTGACTCACTCGCCTCAAGTGCATTCTTCACCATGTTGTTGAGTATTTTCCTAAGAATTACAGGATCACTGATAAAAACCAAATTATCAGACATTTTATCCAAATCAATCCCTTTCCCAACAGCAACTTCATGGAACCTGAGATCCTTTACCACCACTTCCAGAAACTCAATGGAGTTAATCTTCAAATTGTTTACCACCAGCGAGGCATTTTCAGCCTGCAAAAGCAACCGCTGGGAGGTGATCTCGTCAAGGATCTGCTTACTCAGCGAAGAGGCAATCTCCAGCAACTCCTCCTTTTCATTTTGAGGAACTTCGTTCAACAATTCAAAAATATTGCCCAGACTCCCCGCTGTATTCAAAATATCATGGAAAAATATCTTTTCAATGAGCCCCCTCCTTTTCTTGTCAGTAATGTCAATGACCGAAAAAATGGTATAATAATCGCCTTCAATGACAAATGGGGTAGAGGTTACTTCAAGTTCCAGGGAGGCCTCTTTCCCATTAACGATCCGTTTGATTCTGCACTCCTCCTTCGTTTTCGCCATGGTCCTTTTGCTTTGGACAATGGCATGAATGGCGCCACAATACCTGCAATGCTCAGAGGTACCACAACCACTAACTTCATCATTGGCATGAATGCATTCGAAAGCCTCTCCAAATCTTTTCCCCAACACCTGATCCACATTATCTACACCCAGACTCTTCATCAACACATCGTTTACAAATACGATCTGTCGCTGTTCATTGAAGATACAGAAAATATAAGAGAGGGAACAGAAGATCTCGTTGATGAATGGAAAGCGATCCAATTTTGATTTGCTCAACAAAACCTCTTCAACAGTTGCCCGTGCTGCAGGTGCAAATTTTGTGCCCATAAGCTTCCTTAAAGTTAATTTTCGAATGAAGAAATGCCATCCAATACCTCAAACAAATCTCTCTGTTTGGAAAATATTACGGCAGAGTGAATGGATAGTTACATAAACCCATCAACCGCAGAAAATCAGCCAACCAGCAAAGGTTTGTCGACCTTCTCCTTTAACAAGGCAATTTCAAAAACATCCCCAACATTTCGCACAAAATGGAAATTCAAGCCCTTCAAATAGATCTCATTGATCTCTTCAAGATTTTTCCTGTTTTGCTCAGACAAAATGATCTCCTTGATTCCAGCTCTTTTTGCAGCAAGAATCTTCTCCTTGATTCCACCTACCGGAAGGACTTTCCCGCGGAGGGTGATCTCACCGGTCATGGCCAAATGCTTTTTAACCTTGCGCTGGGTGTAGGCAGAGGCCAAAGCGGTGGCCATGGTAATGCCTGCGGAGGGACCATCTTTGGGTATGGCTCCTTCCGGGACATGAATATGAACATCCCACTTGTCAAAAAGCTCAGCCTTTAATCCCAGAGAGGAGGCGTGAGATTTGAGGTATTCCAGGGCAATGGTGGCCGACTCCTTCATCACCTCACCGAGATTGCCGGTTATGCTGAATTTGCCTTTCCCTGCGCTGAGACTGGTCTCTACATACAGGATCTCACCTCCTACCGAGGTCCATGCCAGTCCGGTAACTACCCCGGCATATTCATTCCCCTCGTAATTATCCTTGGTATATTTGGGCACTCCCAGGTATCCGCGCAGATCCTCCTCGGTAAGCTTTTTGTTGTAGTCAGTACCTGAAACAACCTTTCTGGCTACCCTGCGGATCACTTTGGCAAGCATTTTGTCCAATTCACGGACTCCTGACTCACGGGTATAATTCTCAATGATCCGTACCAAAATATCCTTGGAGAAGATGACACTCTTTTTGTCCATCCCATGATTCTCCAGCTGACGTTTCACCAGATGGCGTTTGGCAATCTCCTGTTTCTCTTCCATCAGATAACCGCTCACATCAATCAGCTCCATACGATCCCTGAGGGCCGGATGAATGGTGGATATGGTGTTGGCAGTTGCAATAAACAGCACCCTGGAGAGATCAAAATCGACATCCAGGTAGTTGTCATGGAACTCTATATTTTGCTCCGGATCCAACACTTCCAAAAGTGCAGAGGCCGGATCCCCGTGAAAATCCTTGGAGACCTTGTCAATCTCATCCAGGATAAATACAGGATTGGAGGATCCAGCCTTGATCAGGTTCTGTACAATACGCCCCGGCATAGCCCCAATGTAGGTTTTACGGTGACCCCTGATCTCAGATTCATCGTGCAATCCGCCAAGGCTCATCCGAATGTATTTGCGGCCAAGGGCGCTTGCAACGGATTTACCCAGCGAGGTTTTCCCAACCCCGGGAGGCCCGTAAAGGCAAATAATCGGGGATTTCATGTCCCCCTTTAACTTCAGTACTGCCAGGTGTTCAAGGATACGCTCCTTGACATTGTCCAAACCGAAATGATCTTCATTGAGCACCCTCTCTGCGTGATCCAAATCAAAGTTATCCTCTGTATAAACATTCCATGGAAGATCCAGCAACGTATCAAGATATCCGATCTGAACAGAATATTCCCCTGCCGCAGGATTCATCCTGGACAATTTCCCCAACTCCTTCTCAAATATTTTTTGAACATCTTCACTCCACAGTTTCTGGGTGGCCCTCTTTTTAAGCTCCTCCAACTCCTGCTGAACTGGACTTCCACCCAGTTCATCCTGGATGGTCTTGATCTGCTGATGCAGCAAATATTCACGCTGCTGCTGGTCCAGATCCACCTTGACCTTCTGCTGGATGTCCTTCTTGAGCTCCAGCATCTGAACCTCCCGCATCAGCAGCGACAGAAGCTTGGTGCTGCGATCCTTGATATCATTGCGTTCCAGCAGATCCTGCTTCTCAGCAGTATTCAGATCCGTGTTGTTGCAGATAAAGTTGACCAGAAAAGTGACGTTCTCAATATTCTTGACGGCAAACTGTGCCTCCTGTGGAATGTTTACCGAGGAAGAGACTATTTTCAAGGAAAAATCCTTGAGGGATTCAATGATGGCAAAGAATTCATGCGATTTGGTGTCTGAAAGGACCTCCGGCAGCGGATGAACCGTTGCTTTCAGGTAAGATGGATGGTCAATGGTTTTATCCAGCAATATCCGCTTCTTCCCCTGCAGAATAACCGTAGTTGTACCGTCTGGCATCTCCAGGATCTTCAATATTTCTGCCATCGTACCAACAGGATAAAGATCAGACAATACCGGATCTTCAATCTGTCCATTCCGTTGAGCCACAGTCCCTACCATTTTCGTGCCCCCATAGACCTCCCGAACCAGATTCAGCGACTTGGACCGGCCTACGCTGATAGGCATTACCACACCAGGGAAAAGTACGGCATTCCTCAGAGGCAAAATTGGCAGTACATCCGGCACATTGGCAGAAAACAGCTCTTCGTCGTCTCCATCTGCAATGATCGGGTAAAAATCCTGTTGATCTTCATCCATCGTCGAAAATACAAAGGAGTTCCTATTTTTATTTCTTGAATTATTCATGGTTGTAATATATTATGACAAATTGTCGGAGGTTTCCACCCCTGCTGACACAGGTATTGTATTGTCAATAGTCATGCCAAAAACAATAGATCAACAAACAACTTCCCAGTATGTTTAAAACCAAGAGGCCCCGTATTTGGAAATACGGGGCCTCTCGTAACAAATACAAAAATTTACACTTTGCGTTTGTCCATGTGCTTCTGATAACGGGTCATAAACTTGTCGACACGTCCTGCAGTATCGACCAATTTCATCTTGCCGGTATAGAAAGGGTGTGAAGTATTCGAAATTTCCACCTTCAATAATGGATACTGAACACCTTCAATTTCGATGGTCTCTTTTGATGCAGCAGTAGACCGTGTAATAAATGTATGCTCGTTCGACATATCTTTAAAACAAACCAGCCTGTAGCTTTCCGGATGTATTCCCTTTTTCATGATGATTGATTATATCTTTAAATCTTTCCTAGTTTCCTTATTTACGGGTTGCAAAGATAAGGATAATTTATAAATCTGCAACAGATTCATAAAAAGTTATATTATAAAATAGCAGAATTTCAGACAGCCCTCATTCAACATAATGCACACAAAGTTTGGCCCTTGTTCAAGTAATCTTTTGCGTTATACCTTAAGAGCAGTGCAGTTACATCAATTCAACCGTTGTTTGGTACTATCCATTGTTTTTCTTTTCCCGTTCCTCCCGCAAGAGACGCACCTCTTTCTGCAGCATGGGCGCGCGTTCGAAAGGGGCATCCCGGTCGAAAAGGTAACGCATGGTGTAGTGGGTTTTGGCATGAACACCTCCCACTGACTTGTACATCGCCACCATCTTGGGATTAAAATCACCTACCCACGACAACTCTACCTCCGTGATCCAGGGCTTGCGCTTCATTACTTTATCCAGATGCCAGAAGACGGCGGATTCAAGTCCCCCCCCCTGGAATTTAGGCACCACACCCATCACAAGGATTCGTGTTCTGGTAATGGTTTTCAATTTCTGGTACCAGAAGAATTTCAGGAGACTCCAGGCATTGAGCTTGCCATTCAATTTGGCCAGCAGCTGGTTCCAATCGGGAATCATTCCAAAAAATAGTACCGGCTCCTCATCGTGATAGGCAAACCAGATAAACTCCTCCTCCGCAATGAGTTTGGCAATCTTCATCATACCGCGAATATCGTCCAGATCCACCTCCTGGTGGTTGTCGTGACTGGCCCAGGCCTCTTCGTATATGTGGGTAAATTCCTTGAGATGCCTTTCCATCTGGCTGAATCTGACATGCTCGAACCTGAAATGGGGTTTATTGGCTACCCATTCTGCTATTTTCCAGAATCGCTCCGGGAAAGGAACCTTCTGATTCAGGTGATAGGTATATTGTTCAAAATAAACCTTAAAACCGAAGATAATATGGTTTGTTGTAGGGCATCCCAAATCCCTGGGGCATAAACCCCTCAACCAGCAAACCCCAGTTGATCATGTTCTCCCCAAAATTGACAGGGCCGTCCATGGCCTCCATGCCCCGGTCTGCCAACCAGGCCTTGGCAGTATCAAACAGTAAAAAGGCGGCCTGTTGATCGTCGATGCATTCAAAATAACCTACTCCGCCGGTAGGCTGCCGGAAAGTATGGCATTTGTTGTAGTTGATAAAAGCACCAATCCTTCCGATTGTCTCCCCCGTGTGATCCTGAAGTATCCACCTGATCCCATCCCCGTGCTTTAAAAAGGCATTCTTCTGCGGATCAAATGCACTATCGGCCATTGCTTCCAACGGCGCAATCCAGTTTTTGTCTCCATGGTAGATCCGGTGGGCCAGTTTGTGAAAAGCTGATACAGAGGCCTTGTCTTTTACTTCGGTTAGCTGCATATCGGTATGTATGAAAATCAAATGGAACAAAAGTTTAGGAACGAAGTGCCACCATCTCCTTAACTGCATCGCAGTCCAACTGTCCGATAACTGCTGCTGCATTCTCCTTTGCGACTGCCGAATCAAGGGTCAGCAACAGGTATGCCTGCCTCAGGGCCACTTCATACAATTCTGGATTTCGCATGGCAATCTGAACAAACACCCTTCTGAATACGGTGGAGAGCTGTGCATCCTTGGACAGGGGAGGAAAGAGTTCGAGAAAAGCCTCAAATTTCTCATTTGGGGCCTTTTTGTCCGTAAGTGCCAGCCTGCCCATGGCTAACAGTCCCGTGATCTTGCACATGCTCTTCCTCGCCAGACAATACTCCACAGCCTTTTCATAGGCATGCGGGTATCTTGACAGTAGATTCATGGCTACCTGTTCGGCTATTTCCACCTGCTGGATCTGTTTCACCCAAAAATCCATCTGATTTTCGGTAATTTCATCGGGCCGCTCCAACAAAGTTGCAAGGATCATCGTCTCACGCCATTGCTTGTTCCACAATTTCAGTGCAAGCAGATGATCTGGGGTGTAATTGGCCGCAAGCTGTTGCAAGGAGACAACCGAAGCGCCCAAATTCAGCTTGTATACGACTCCCCTTCGGGTCATTGAATCGGAGACTTCCCTGTTCTGCAGAGGCTTTACCCTTCGCAGGATCTCCTGGTAAACAGTTTCAGAAGCCGGATTATCAAGCAAGTATTCCATCCATCAAAATTAAATCAGTCGCTGACAAAAATAACATCTTTCTTTTGTCTATTTCGAAAAACAGCCCTATATTTGCCGACGATAATACGGTGGATGTAGCTCAGTCGGTTAGAGTAGTGGTTTGTGGTACCATTGGTCGTGGGTTCGAATCCCATCTTCCACCCCAAGAAAAGCCCATAATGCAATTTTACCGCATTGGGGCTTTTCTTCTTTAAATGATTTTACTGCTACTTACCAGGAAAGTCCAGTATCAACAATCAAAGCAACGAATGCAACATGAAAACTACTTTACCCCGATTCACCTCATTTCTGAAGAGCCTGCTTCTCCTGTTTGCCGTTTCTGCAGCCAACGTTACCATGGCAACAGAGCTGACCAAATCTGCCCTGATACCCAAACCCGTCTCCGTCAAATCAGCCGTTGGCTTTTTTGAAATAAAAAGCAGTACGACCATTCAGATCTCCGACCAACATCCTGGACTAATCCCGGTTGCTCAATACCTTGCCAATCAACTAAATCCAGCCACAGGTTACAATTTTACCGTCAATGTTTCTGCCGAACCCCCTGTAAAAGATGCAATCCTTCTTGAAATAGCCGACACCATTGGCAAACTGGGGCAGGAAGGTTATCTGATGCACATCAACAAGGAGATTGTCCGAATTTCGGCCAACACTCCGGAAGGAATCTTTCGCGCCATCCAAACTGTTCGCCAGCTGCTGCCCGCCACCATCGAAAGCAACAAACCTCAAAAAGGCCCCTGGAAAATAGCTGCAGGTACCATAACCGATTACCCGTCATACACCTACAGGGGAGCAATGCTTGATGTAGCCAGACACTTCTTCGGAGTTGAAGATGTCAAAAGATTCATAGACCTGATTGCCATGTACAAGATGAATGTATTGCACCTGCACCTGGCCGACGACCAGGGGTGGAGAATTGAGATCAAGTCGTGGCCGGCCCTTACAGAAATTGGCAGTACTACCCAGGTTGGAGGCGGCAAGGGTGGATACTACACCCAGGAAGAATACAAAGGATTGGTCCAGTATGCCGCCGATCGCTTCATCACCATCGTACCTGAAATAGACATGCCGGGACACACCAATGCAGCCCTGGCCTCTATCCCGGAATTGAATCCGGACAATGTCCCCACCAAACTCTACACCGGAATGAAGGTTGGATTCAGTACCTTGCAGACGAACAAGGAGTTCACCTACCAGTTTCTGAACGATCTGTTCCGCGAACTGACGGCACTGACCCCCGGGCCATACATCCATGTGGGTGGAGATGAGTCGCATGTAACCAAAAAAGAGGACTACATTCCTTTCATAGAGCGCGTACAGGATATGGTCAATGCCAACGGGAAACAGATGATCGGGTGGGATGAAACGACCCAGTCGGCTTTGAAACCCTCCTCGGTGGCCCAGTATTGGTCAAAGGCAGAAAACGCCACGCGCGGTGTTTCCAAAGGGGTGAAAATCATCATGTCACCTGCTGCAAAAGCCTACCTTGACATGAAATACAACACCAAAACCAAGCTGGGACTCCATTGGGCCGGCTATATCGAAGTCGATGCAGCATACAAGTGGGATCCGGCAACACTGGTTCCCGGCATAAAAAAGGAAAACATCCTTGGTGTCGAAGCACCTTTGTGGTCAGAAACGGTAACAAACATGGATGAGATAGAATCATTGGTATTCCCCAGACTTCCAGGCTATGCCGAAATTGGCTGGACTGCCGGTTCCCAACGCAACTGGGAGGAGTACAAAATCAGGCTGGGAGCACAGGCCGAAAGATTCAAAACCATGGGAATCAACTATTATCCATCCGTAAAAGTACCCTGGAAAATTGTCAAACAGGTTCAGCACTGAATCTAAATCTCCAGCAACAGCGTAAAATCACCGGTCAATAAACTTATTCAAATGCAGGAAAAAAAATGGTTGGTCTACCTTGCACTCATCCTAGCAATGATCTTTTGGGCTTTTTCATTCGTATGGGTGAAGGAGGTTTACCTCGTTTATGGTCCGCTGACTACCGTACTGTTCAGATTGGTGATTGCCTCGGTGCTCCTGCTTGCCTTTGCCTTTCTTTCCGGCAAGATTGTTAAAATTGAGCGAAAGGATTATGGAACATTTGTGCTCCTCTCTTTTTTTGAACCCTTTTTGTACTTCATGGGAGAGAGTTATGGCCTGATGTATGTTTCCAGCACGGTTGGTGCGATTATCGTGGCTACCATCCCTCTCTTCTCTCCGATTGCAGCCTCCCGGTTCCATGGCGAAAAACTCTCGCCCCGCACTTTCATCGGGATCCTGCTCTCCTTCTTCGGAGTTTCGATTGTCGTGCTCGACAACTCTTTCAACCTCACTGCCTCCCCACTGGGAATCGCCCTCGAATTCCTGGCAGTGCTGTCAGCCATCGGATACATTGTCGTACTAAAAAAATTGGCCGTAAAATACAATCCGACCTCCATTATCACTTACCAGAATATCCTGGGAATCATCTACTTTCTCCCATTGTGGCTGGCCTTCGAGTACCGTGACTTCACTACTGTTCCCTTTGACTTTCCAGCTTTCGCAGGGATATTGAAATTATCAGTCTTCGCCTCCTGTATCGCTTTCATCTTCTATGCCCACAGTGTCAAAAGACTGGGAATCAATAGCGTAAATATCTTCATCAACATCATCCCTGTCTTTACAGCCATTTTTGCCTGGTATATCCTCGACGAACCACTCACACTCCGAAAGTTTATCGGAATCGCAGTCGTAATCACCGGATTGCTGCTGGCACAAGTGAAACTCAAAAAAAGGACAGAAAAGATTGTCGCTATCCAGCAGGATGGGGGAAGATGAGAGAATGTGAAAATTGGGAAATTGGGAAATGTGAAAATTAAATTAAGATCAGGTCCCTGAGCGTAGTCGAAGGAAGAGAAATTCAATTATTTAATACATAACAAGCCCGGTCCCTGAGCGTAGTCGAAGGGCAAACACTTTTTGTTAAGACCATGAAATTAGCTCCTACCAAGGACAATGTTCAGAAACTGGCCCTGGATGCCCGGGCAGAGAATGAGCGCTTTTTCAAGCAGTTGAAGAAAAAGCCACCCAAAAATTTGGATGAAATGGTCCAATCCCTTCACGAGGAGGCTTTCGCTGCTTTCGACTGCCTGACTTGTGCCAATTGCTGCAGCAGCATCAGTCCAATGATTTCGGACAAGGATGTGGAGCGGCTGACAAAACCCCTGCGGCTCAAACCATCTCAGGTAATTGGGCAATACATGCACCTGGACGAGGAGAATGATTATGTTTTCAACCAGGCCCCCTGCCCCTTCCTGATGTCCGACAATTGTTGCGCAGTTTATGAATACCGGCCCAAAGCCTGTCGTGAATATCCCCATACCGACCGCAGAAGGTTCAGTCAATTGCTCAATCTCACACTAAAAAACTGTGAAATTTGTCCAATTGTCTTCATGGTGGTGGAAGGTCTAAAAGTGAGGCTCCCCTCAACCTGACAGTACAGTAAAAGATCCATCTATTTTTCCTAATATTGTTGGATTGAAACCAATGAATCGGATACACCTCGCTGTTTTGTTGAACATGATCCTGTTCTCGTCCCTCTGCGGGCAGACAGCAGGCGAGGGAGTTTTCAGCTTTTTGCAATTGACCAATGCGCCCCAGGCTGCAGCACTCGGTGGTATTCAGGTGGCACTTCCCGACGCAGATCCAGGCTTATTGCAACTAAATCCGGCACTCCTCTCCGCAGAAATGAACCACAATATTGCCGTCAACTATGCTACTTACCTTGCCGGGATCGGATTCGGGCACGTTTCCTATGCCAGGAACCTGGGCAAATTCGGAATGGCTGCAATTGGAATTCAGTTTGCAGACTACGGCCAGTTTGTGGCTGCCGATGAAAATGGCATCATCACCGGAACTTTCGGAGCATCTGATTATGCCCTTGCTTTGACCTACGCCAGGCAACTCAGCTCCCATTTTTCGGTAGGGGCATCTTTGAAACCCATCTATTCACAACTTGAAAATTACCATGCATTTGGGGTAGCCTCCGACCTGGGCGTAGTATACCGCAATACCAACCGGCTGACCACCATCGCCCTCTCGATCAAAGACCTGGGAACACAACTGACCACCTACTACGATGGTGCCCATCATGAAAAAATGATCTGGTCGCTAAGATTGGGCATCACACACCAGCTTCAGCATGCCCCCCTGAGGTTCAGCGTGACAGCATACGATCTCAATCGCTGGAACTCAAAGATTTCGGCAACCGATCCAAACGGAGTGGCCATCCAGGAAACTTCTTCACCCATCGCAACGCTGATGCGACACCTTTCTCCGGGTGCCGAGCTTTTCCCGGACCAAAAAATTTCGCTGAGAATCGGATACAATTACAGGCGAAAAGATGATCTTTCCACCCCTTACCGAACAGGAATGACCGGGTTTACCACCGGTCTGGGAATCAACCTCTCCTACATCCGGTTCAATTATGCCCTATCCGGATATATGGCCGGAATGGTGCACAATTTCTCCCTGGCAACCAATCTCTCCCGCTTTATAGGAAAGTAAAACAAGTCAACGCTCAAATCACCAGGGAGTTCAAGCCAGACACACACAATTCAAGTCCACTGCATCATACATCCCGGAAACGCTTTGCTGGATAAATTTTATCACAATCCAAATACCTGAACAGTTTAGCCCTTCCCAGCCTCATTCCGAATGATTATCTTTGCAACAAAGTTGAAAGCATGTCCGATTCAGTTGAAAAAAAGATAATAATCGCCATTGATGGATACTCTTCCTGTGGCAAGAGTACAGTTGCCAAAGAGATTGCCCGGAAGCTAAATTACCTGTTTATTGACTCCGGGGCCATGTACCGTGCAGTAACCCTGTCCTTTATCAGGAGTGGTGTTTTGCCCGGCAGGGAGGTCGATCTGCCCGCCTTGAAAGAGAAGCTAAATACGATTCACATCACTTTTCAGCCGAATCCCGAAACAGGTCACAATGACATCTTTCTAAATGGCGAAAATGTCGAGCAAGAGATCAGACAACTTGCTGTTGCGCAGAAGGTCAGCCAGGTTGCTGCCATTGCGGAGGTTCGGCAGTTTCTGGTTGCCCAACAGCAGGAGATGGGCCAATCCAAAGGTATCGTGATGGATGGCCGCGACATTGGCACAGTGGTATTTCCTGCTGCCGAACTTAAGATCTTTATGACTGCGGATGCCCATATCCGGGCACTGCGCAGGTACGATGAGATGAAGGCTAAAAATGAAACAGTAAATTTCGAGGAGATCCTCAGGAACATTACGGAGAGGGACCGGGTGGATGAAACAAGGGCAGAGAGTCCTTTACGCAAAGCCCAGGATGCCATAGTGCTGGATAACAGCCGCATGACCAGGGAAGAACAGTTTTCTTGGATATTGGAGAAAGTGAAAAATATCATCGAAGATGAAAATCGAAGTTGACAAAGGTTCCGGATTCTGTTTCGGCGTGGTGGAGGCAATCCGTCGGGCTGAGGAGCGACTGGAGTCTGATCAGCTGCTCTATTGCCTTGGTGACATCGTTCACAACAATTCGGAGGTGGAACGTTTGAGAAGAAAAGGATTGACCACCATTTCACAAGAGCAGTTTTTTACCATGCACGATACGACTGTTCTGCTGCGGGCACATGGTGAACCTCCCGAAATATACAATTATGCACTTGCCAACAACATCAAACTGATAGATGCAACCTGTCCGGTGGTTTTAAAACTGCAAAAAAGGATCCTGAAAAGCTACCTGGGCGGAAGCAAGGATGATACCCAACTCGTCATTTATGGCAAAAAAGGACATGCTGAGGTGAATGGGCTTGTTGGCCAAACCAACGGAGAAGCCTTGGTGGTGGAAGGGATTGAAGACCTTGATCTACTGGACTATACCCGACCAATTGTCCTTTACTCCCAAACCACCAAAGGATTGGATGGATTGCATCACCTCTCCGAAGCGATGAAGAAAAGAGCAAACCATGTTCCGGTCAAGATTCACGATACCATCTGCAGGCAGGTCGCCAACCGGATCCCCGGCATCCGGAAATTTGCTGTACGATTTGATCTGGTTATTTTTGTCAGTGGCAAAAAGAGTTCCAATGGTAAAATGCTTTTTGATATTTGCTCCTCAGTCAATGCCAACACAAAATTCATCTCTGAGCTGAATGAGATTGAGCAAAAATGGCTAGAGAACATTGACTCAGTTGGCATTTGCGGTGCAACATCCACACCCATGCAACTTTTGGAGGAGGTTGCTGAATATCTCCGCAAACTGCATTCCGACTGAAAAATTCAAAGAAAATTAACTTTCTGTAAACATTACACCGGATTTCATTCCTACTTTTGCAAAAAAAGAACCATGAACAAAGAATACAGAACACCAGCACATGACGATTATGCCGATAATCCGATCAAGAAAATTGGTGTGCTAACTTCCGGAGGAGATGCTCCGGGAATGAATGCGGCAGTAAGGGCTGTAGTCAGAACTGCCATCTACTATCAACGCGAAGTCGTTGGTATCTACCAGGGATACAAGGGATTGATCGACAAGAATTTCAAGCACATGGTTTCAGGGGATGTCAGCAACATCATTCAATTGGGTGGAACCATACTGAAATCTGCCCGATGCAAGGAATTTCATACCAGGGAGGGTCGTGAAATGGCCTTCAACAATCTAAGAGAGGAAGGAATTGATGCGCTGGTTGTAATTGGAGGCGATGGCACCTTTACCGGTGCACGAATTTTTGCGCAGGAATTTGGGATTCCCATCGTCGGCGTTCCAGGAACAATTGACAACGACCTTTTTGGTACCGATTTCACGATAGGTTACGATACCGCCCTGAATACCATTATCGAAGCAGTAGATAAAATCAGGGATACCGCCACTGCCCACGAACGACTCTTCTTCATTGAAGTAATGGGTCGGGATGCCGGATTTTTGGCACTCAACGGAGGAATTGCCTCAGGTGCTGAAGCCGTATTAATTCCGGAAACAGATACAGACATCGCCACCCTCGAGAATTACATCAAATCAGGTTACCGCAAAAGCAAGAATTCATCCATCGTTCTGGTGGCAGAGGGAGAAAAAGCTGGAGGAGCCTTCAACATTGCAAAAGTAGTGGAGGAGAATTTTCCCCAATACGATGTGAGGGTAACTGTTCTGGGGCACATTCAGCGTGGTGGCTCGCCGACAGCCTATGACAGGATTCTGGCCAGTCGGCTCGGAGTGGCATCGGTCGAAGCACTGCTCGATGACCAGAAAAGTGTGATGGTTGGAATTGAAAATGACAATATTGAATTAACACCGTTCAACAAAGCCATCAAGTACGACAAGCAGGTGAATACCAAGCTGCTGGATACGATACACATTCTCTCCTCGTAGCAATTCTTATACCTGACAGGTTTTGAAGACCTGTCAGGTATAAGAATTCAATAGAAATTGACCACCACCTCCTTGAAGAACTTCTCTTCAAGCAATTTTACGATCCGCTTCACAACAAATTTGCGAATTTCCATTTCGATGGGCTGTTCCGGATCATGGTGCGCCCAATTGATCCGTGTTCCCACAAGTACGACAATGCGATCATGCTGAATCAACTGCTTGACGATCTCTTCCGCCGGAGAATTGCCATACCGTAGCTCACTGTCAAAGTTCTCAAGCAACTCTTCCACCTTCCCTATGGTCAGAATTCCTTCAGTTACCAGGTGAAACCCGGCCAGGGAATATCTTGGCAATGCATAACGGTCACCGAGGGATATCTCCGTCTCTATCTCCTGGTTCAACTCCCTGGCAATGATTTCAGCCGTTGTGCCACCGCACACAATTTTCACACCTTTGTAATCCTTGATCCGATAGGAGAAATCATGGTCTTTGACCTTGAAGAATGGCGGACCAGTGACAAGGAGCATCTCCCGAGGATCACGGAAATAGATGACCCCACAACTGGCATCGTCCAGCAGATGAAATCCATCGTTCTGGATCGCCTTGTTCAACACCTTTTTGGATAGTTTTCGGGCCGAGATATCACTGCTTCTGGCAAGCTGCTGCACCACAAAGTCTTCCACATTCTCCTGACCCCAACCCATCCGCATTTTGGCGTTACCCATTCCCGACTGGGTTATACCATCACTCATAAATACGATCCGGTCCTCCTTCATGGCCCTGAACTCCCTACACCGCAATACCTTTCCAACGTTCTCCACTCCGGTGATGTTCAAAAGATACTCCTTGGTGGGGGTAAATGGAACTCCCTTTCGCACAATGACGCTCTTGGGATTGTCGTAATTGACAATCCGAACCATTCCATCACTCTCCAGCTCAATAATGGTAAAGGTGGCATAGGTGGTAATTCCCTCGCTGTCGCGGGGCAAGGCCTCCATGATGATGCGTGCCGCGGCTTCGGGCCTTTTGTACAAGGCCGTATAGTTGAGGGCCATGGTGGCAGTCATCGTGGCGAGCACATTGGCCTTTACGCCATGCCCAATGCCATCCGACAAGACCAGGATCGTCCGGCCATCCTCCTTGATCAGTTTGGAGATGAATACATCACCGCACACAATCTGTCCGGAGGGTTGCTTCTGTGCAAAATCAATTTCAATGTGAAACTCACTCATCTTTTCTGTCTTCTCCGTATTTGTAGGCTGCCACGATCGAATTGAGCATATCCTCCGTCTGGGCTGCATTCTCGGCAAGCAGTGTCGCTACCCGCTGAACCATCTCAATGTTTTGCCGGGTTACCTTCATGGCCCTGCTGATAATCTCCTCCCTCACCAGTTTGGGAGAGGAGAGGTTGCGAATGATTGCCCCTACCACCCGATTCTTGAAAATGGTCACAATGGAGATGTGAAGCAATTTGTTCTGGTGCGTCAGATCTCTCTCCAGCATCTCTTCACCTGTATGCAAAAGGCCGGCAAACATCTTTCCGACAATTTCCGGAACCAACTCCTTCACATCGGCCCCCTGAAGCCCGGGGATCGCCTCATACAACTCTTCAGCTTCCTCTCCCATCAGACTGGCAAAGGTACTGTTGCAATCGATCACCTTCAGGTTGTGGTCCACAATTACAATGCCTGCCCTGATCTTCTGAAGCATCGCAGATGCAATCACAGAATCCTCTTTGGCCTTTTCAGAACGGAGCTCTGCCTTCCGGCGATCAGACACATCGTACAAGGAGGAGAGTATGCCCTCAAACTTTCCATCATTCCCACGGATGGCTGATTTGTAGACAATCATTTCGTGGTTGGTGCCATCCGCCGACTTAAAATGATGCTCATAGACAATGTCTGTCTGTGACTCAAACAACTCCTTGTCTCTCAGCTCAATCATTTCATCCACCTCGGTTGGTTGCGATTCAAGGTAGGATTTGCCAATCAACTCCTCCCTGCTTATTCCAAGCATCTTTTCAAAAGCCTTGTTGCAGGTGATGTAATAACCCTCCGAATCACGGTAGTTGATGGGGAAAGGCAATGAATCGATTATTTTGTAGGATAACTCAGGATCCTTGATGAACCCCGATAAAAAGGCATTTTGTTCGTAAATCATAATGTGGTAGCCATTGAAACTACTAAGTTAAAAATTTATGGCCACAATCAGACAGAAACCAATCTTTTTCTCAGCATCAACTGTAGCATTATTCAACAGAGCCAAAAGCGGAACTTCTTGTTTTGAAAGAATTTAAATAAGATAAATCCGTGCGAACAATTTTTTTCATTGGAGGGATTTTCGGAGATTTGAACCGGATTTTTCAATAATAAAATTATTTTTTTATTGTTGATTAAAATACTGATTCAAATGAAGATAGAAAGAATAATTCAGCTTTTGGAAGCTAGAGTAATTTGCGGGAACCACAGAATATCCGACGATATATCGACTGCATTTAGTTCAGATCTGATGAGCGATGTTTTGACCCTTGACACTGAAAATCTTCTGCTGATTACAGGATTGGCCAATGTGCAGATTATCAGAACAGCCGAAGTTGCCGAAATCCATCATCTGGTGATCGTCCGGAACAAAAAGGTAAATGACGACATTGTCGAACTGGCCAACTCACTCAATATGATCATCATAGAATCGCCATTCTCCATGTTCAAAGCCTCCGGCATACTTTACAGCAATGGATTAAAGCCGATCTATTGAAAATGATAGAGCTAAAATTTAACATTGAAGGGGGTGACTTTGACCGGGCTGGAACTGCTTCAAGTGAAACGAAAAAGGTACTGAAGCAGTTGAATATAGATCCCAGGGTGATCAAACGGACAGTAGT